>NZ_APHR01000046.1 GCF_000349205.1 Methylophaga lonarensis MPL
CAACCATCATCAAGCACATCGTGATGAGTGCGTGCGTTCAGCCAGCATTGCCGCAACAACGATTATGTTGATGGCGAAAGAGATGGGATATGACAGCTGCCCGATGGATGGTTTCGACTTTGATCAGGTCGCCAAATTGATTGATCTACCACATGATCACATCATCGTGCTGATGATCACCATTGGTAAAAAGCTTGAAGATGCTAACCCACGTGCAGGACAACTGCCGCTGGAAGAAGTGTTCTTCACTGACAGCTTTCCCAAAGCCTGATTTTTTGGGGTCAGATTAGTAAAAACTTGCCGGTTCCTGTTTCAACAAGAACCGGCAGATTTGTTTTAGATGATAGGTGGTGGTGCTTCGGAAACGCAGTTCCGCCCTTTCCGCTTTGACATATACAGCGCACGATCAGCACGTTGCATAAAGCTGTCGACACCTTCTGATGGAACGTATCGGGCAATACCAAAAGACATAGTAATCGTGCCAAGTGGCTCGCGGGTATCCTTGCGTTGAATGCGTTTGCCAGCGATATCCTCGCGTAATTTTTCGGCCAGGCCTCTCGCGTTTTCCAGACTGGTATTCAACAGGACAATGGCAAATTCTTCACCGCCATATCTAGCGACCAGGTCACGGCCCTTGAAAGCACCCTTGAGCGTGTTAGCAATGACTTTGAGCACTTGATCACCCACCAGATGCCCGTGTTTATCATTAATGCTTTTGAACATATCCAGATCAGTGAAAATCAGACAGATTTCCTGATTGTTTTCATCAGCATAACGAGTGACTCTGGCTACCAGCTCATCAAAGGCACGACGATTGGCAAGGCCCGTCAAGGTATCAATTTTTGACTCACGCCGGGTTTCATCAAGCTGTTGCTTGAGATTCTCTACTTCAGCAACCGCGGTATTGAGTCTGTCACAGAGCAAATCACCGGAAGAAACCGTTTGCCGAGCTTCTGCGATCACCTCTTCGACTATTTCATGTATTTCATCTGAAGTCATATCCGAGTGGATGCGCCCGATGATTGTCTGGAGTTTCTGGCTGGATTTGTCTGCATGCGTGACGCCGGTGTAGACAAAATTGATGATTTCCTTGACGAGCCGTGTCAGCTCATCTCGCATCTGGATAATGTCTGCCTTGTCTTTGTTTCTGTCAAAGAAACGCTCGTAGAGAATCCTGCATTGTTCCTCTCCGAGCGTTCCAGTGTCTTCCAGTTCACGGTCAACCGCTTCCATCAGCGCTGCGTTAGTGCCAGAAACATATTCAAACCAGAGCGCATAATTGGCGGGCGTCATAGCAACATCGTGTTTTTTCATCAACGGTATCGCCAGACGCATAAACTCTGCCGCCTGCTCTGAATGTTCCTGATTATCCATAAACTCCTCGTGGTAACATCAACCCCTCGGTGACTGTTACTGTTTTTTCTTTCCTGCGATTTTCAATCTCAGAGCATTCAGCTTGATAAAGCCTTCGGCGTCTTTCTGATTATACGCACCCGCATCATCTTCAAAAGTAGCAATTGATTCATCGAAAAGGCTGTTAGTCGCTGATGCCCGACCCACTACCACGACGTTGCCTTTGTAGAGCTTGATTCTGACGATTCCATTCACAGTTTTCTGTGATGCATCTATCATTGTTTGCATCATTTCACGCTCTGGAGACCACCAGTAGCCATTGTAGATAAGACTTGCATAGCGCGGCATCAATTCATCTTTCAAATGAGCCACTTCACGATCCAGCGTCAGCGACTCAATTGCGCGATGTGCTTTGATCATCACAGTGCCCGCAGGTGTCTCATAACAGCCACGTGACTTCATGCCGACGTAACGATTTTCGACAATATCCAAACGACCAATGCCGTTGGCACCAGCGACTTTATTCAGGTAGGTCATGACCTGTGCTGGAGTCATCGCCTCGCCATTGATTGCAACGATATCGCCTGACTGATAGGTCAGCTCAAGATATGTCGGTGTGTCTGGAGCATTTTCAGGTGAAACCGACCAGCGCCACATGCTCTCTTCTGGTTCGGCCCAGGGATCTTCGAGAATGCCGCCTTCGTAAGAAATATGCAGCAAGTTGGCATCCATTGAATAAGGTGATTTTTTACCCTGTTTCATTTCAACCGGGATGCCATGCTTCTCAGCGTAATCGAGCAGTTTTTGACGCGACAGCAGATCCCACTCACGCCATGGCGCAATCACTTTGATGTTTGGATTAAGTGCATAAGCACCGAGTTCAAAACGCACCTGGTCATTGCCTTTACCCGTTGCGCCGTGAGAGACCGCCTGAGCACCGGTTTCATTCGCAATTTCTACCAGTCTTTTGGCAATCAATGGACGTGCGATGGAGGTTCCCAGTAAATATTCGCCTTCATAAATGGTGTTGGCGCGAAACATCGGAAAAACGTAATCACGAGCAAACTCTTCACGCAAATCTTCAATGTAAATTTCGTTGATGCCCAGCGACTTTGCTTTTTCGCGCGCAGGTTCCACCTCTTCACCCTGCCCCAGATCAGCGGTAAATGTCACCACTTCACAATTGTAGGTGTCTTGCAGCCATTTCAAAATGACAGATGTATCCAAGCCGCCAGAGTAGGCCAGCACCACTTTATCGATATTAGACATGAGCAGGGAATCCTGTGGAAAAATGAACTATATTTACTATATTTATTGTATCAAAATCCGCGCAGAGCAAGCACTTCTCTGACGGTCTGTCGTTGACTGCCCTTACAGCTAATGGTGCGCGGAGCATCGACATATTTAAGCTTGAAGCCAAGCTGTTTATAGAGCTTTTTAATCCTGTCGGTGGCCTGATTGGACAATGCAACAGGTCCATCATGTTGGCTTAACCACAGGGCCAGTCGCTCCTGATCATCCCAGCTAAATCCTTGACGCGCATATTGAGTAAAAGGCACATCATAGGGGGGATCGGCATAAACAAAGTCGCCCTTCTGGAGTATCAACTGCTGAAAATCAAGATTGGTAAACTGCCAGTCTGCCAGCAAAGCCTGATAAGCCGAAAAGTCGGTCTGATAGTTGATTGACTTGTAACGGCCAAACGGCACATTGAAGCCACCGGATTTATTGAAACGGCACAAACCGTTATAACCGGTACGATTAAGATAATAAAACAACTGTGCACTGCGAACTGCAGCCTGAGACTCTTGATTGATCTCATTAAACTCCTGCCGATAGCGGTAATAACAGTCAACGTCATTATCCATCGGCAAATCAATGGTCAGACCTTTACTCAGCTGCTGGTAGAAATTAATCAGTGCCGGATTAATATCATTGAGCAGTGCCTGTTCGGGTTTTAATGCCAAGGCCACAGATAGGCCACCGCAAAACGGTTCAACCAATCGCTGATGATTGGATGACAGCCAGAGTTTTTGCAATCGTGGCACCAGCCAACGTTTGCCACCCGCCCACTTAAGCGGCGGTCTTAACGAACCGTTGACTAAATTCATGGGCAGCATTTCACAGAAAAATGGCCGTGCAGAGCACGGCCAGTTGGGTTTATTTTGAATGTAATGTTTTGCGTGGCGGCATCAGATCCGTGATGTTGCCCTCTGCCATCTCCGCTGCAAACGCAAAAGTTTCCGACAGCGTCGGGTGCGGATGAATGCTCAGGCCAATATCTTCGGCATCAGCGCCCATTTCCAGCGCCAATACTGCTTCAGCAATCAACTCACCGGCATTCGGTCCGACAATACCGGCACCAATCAATTTGCCGGTTTCTTTCTCGAACAATGCCTTGGTCAGACCTTCATCGCGATCCAGACTCAGGCTACGACCACTGGCTGCCCATGGGAATGCACCTTTGACATAGTCAACGCCCTGCTTTTTCGCTTCATCTTCGCTCATGCCCATCCAGGCAACTTCCGGGTCGGTATAGGCAACTGACGGGATGGTCATGGCATCAAACGCCACTTTGCGGCCGGTGATATGTTCAGCCGCCACTTTGCCTTCATGCGTGGCTTTATGAGCCAACATCGGTTGCCCCACAATGTCACCGATAGCATAGATATGCGGCACATTGGTCTGCATCTGTTTGTTGACCTCGATAAAGCCATAATCATTAACAGCCACACCTGCCGCTTCGGCATTAATCAACTTGCCATTGGGGCTACGGCCGACAGCGACCAGAATTTTGTCAAAGGTCTGCGGTTCTGGTGCGTTATCACCTTCAAACGTCACCTTGAGGCCGGATTTCAGCGGCTCAATCTTGCTGACTTTGGTGTTCAGGTAAATCGCTTCGTACTGTTCCTTGATGCGGTTGAACAGCGGTTTGACGATATCCTTGTCAGCACCGGGGATCAGGCTGTCCTGCAACTCCACCACACTGATTTTTGAACCCAGTGCGTTGTAAACAGTGGCCATTTCCAGACCGATAATGCCGCCGCCGATAACCAGCAGGCGTTTAGGAATATCTTCCAGCTCCAACGCATCGGTAGAGTCCATCATGCGTGGATCATCGTTGGGAAATACCGGAATCTTGGTGACACGTGAACCCGCCGCGATGATGCAGTTATCAAAGCTGATGGTTTTTACGCCGTCATCAGTAGTGACCTTCAATGCATTGGGTCCGGCAAATTCGCCGACACCATGCACAACGGTCACTTTGCGTTGTTTGGCCAGCCCTTGCAGACCGCCGGTCAGCTTGCCGACTACGCTGTCTTTCCAGTCTGCCAGTTTGCGTAGATCAATCTTCGGCTCACCAAAGCTGACACCATTTTGTGCCATATGTTTGGTTTCATTGAGCACCTGCGCCGTATGCAATAGCGCCTTGGACGGAATACAGCCGACATTCAGACAGACACCACCAATACGTTGGTAGCGTTCAATCAATATCACTTGTTTACCAAGATCTGCGGCGCGGAATGCTGCCGTGTAACCACCCGGTCCAGAGCCCAGCACCACAACTTCAGCATGCATATCTGCATCAGTCACTGGTGCGGCAGCCTTGGGTGCGGGCGCTGGTGCAGCTTTGGCTTCTGCTTTGGGTTCAGTCGCAGCTGCTGGTTCAACTTTTTCAGGTTCAGATTGAGCGTTATCAGCCGCTTCCAGGGTCAGAATCACATCGCCTTCGCTGACCTTGTCACCGACCTTAACCTTGAGACTGGCAACCTTACCGGCAGCGCTGCTGGGAATTTCCATCGCCGCTTTGTCAGATTCCAGGGTAATAATGTCCTGATTTTCAGCAACATCATCACCTTCAGCTACCAGTACCTCGATAATCTCAACCGAGTCAAAATCACCAATATCCGGGACTTTGATTTCAATCAAACTCATAACAATACCTTTCTGATATCTGACAGCATCTGGCTTAGCATCACTGTAAAGCGAGCACCCGCAGCACCATCAATCACTCGATGGTCATAAGAAATCGACAGCGGCAGCATCAGTCTTGGGGCAAACTCTTTGCCATTCCAGACCGGCTTCATCTGGTGACGACTAACGCCCAGAATCGCCACTTCCGGTGCGTTAACAATCGGCGTGAAGAACTGACCACCGATGCCACCCAGACTAGAGATAGTAAAGGTGCCGCCCTGCATATCCTTGGCTGTCAGTGCACCGTCACGCGCACGCGCGCTGACTTCACCCAGTTCGCCAGCCAGTTCCAAAAAGCCTTTTTTATCAACATCACGAATCACCGGCACCATCAGACCGTTAGGTGTGTCCACCGCAACACCGATGTTGTAGTACTTCTTGAGGATCAGGCTTTCCTTGTCTTCGCTGAGCGAGGCATTGAATTCTGGATATTGTTTCAAACAAGCCACCACGGCTTTCATAATGAATACCAGTGGTGTCAGATTGACGCCCTTCTTGGCCGCCATCTCCTTGTTTTCCTTGCGGAACTGTTCCAGCTCAGTGATATCAGCTTCATCAAACTGAGTCACATGCGGAATATTCAACCAGCAGGCATGTAGATGTTTGCCGGAGATCTTCTTGATACGGCTCAAATCCTGTTTTTCAATATCGCCAAACTGTTCAAAGTTAATCACCGGCACAGAAGGAATACCTGCCCCAGTTGCGGCTGCCTGTGGTGCAGGTGCCGTCATGATCTTCTTGACGTAATTTTGTACATCTTCCTTACTGATACGGCCTTTGGTACCAGTGCCAGTTACGGCCGCCAGCGGCACGCCCAGTTCACGAGCAAAAGCACGTACCGATGGAGAGGCATGCGAACGTTTTTTCGCCGACTCAGTATCCGGTGCATAGGGCACGTTTTCGATGAGCTCGGGTTGTGGATTAGCCACAGTGGCGACAGGTGTTTCAGTTTTAGCCGCAACCGGAGCTGGCTCTGCTTTTGCTGCGGGTTCTGCCGGTGCTTTAGCCGCTGGTTCACTCGCTTCAGCTTTAGCCGGTTGGGCTACAGCCGCATCGGCTTCAAGCAAGGCAATCACATCACCTTCACTGACTTTGTCGCCAACCTTGACTTTCATTTCCTTGACTGTGCCAGCGATGGATGCCGGGATTTCCATCATAGCCTTGTCGGATTCGATGGTAATGACTTCCTGTTCGGCACTGATGCTGTCGCCTTCGGCGATCAGCACTTCGATAATTTCAACGCCTTCAAAGTCACCGATATCGGGTACTTTTAATTCAATCAAATCTGCCATTTTTATGCCTTCACTGGATTAATTGCGTCCGCATTGATGTTGTATTGCTTGATGGCTTTATCTACCACATCAGCTTTGATCTCACCCTGTTCAGCCAACGCGCTCAGCGTTGCAACGACCACATGATAACGATCCACTTCAAAGAAGTTACGCAGTTTTTCACGGGTATCACTACGGCCAAAGCCATCGGTGCCCAGCACAGTGTAGCTGCCACGCACCCAAGGTCGGATTTGTTCTGCATACATGCGGATATAGTCAGTGGCGGCAATCACTACACCTGGTTGGTCATCCAGGCACTCTGCAACATAGCTGCGTTTTTTCGGTGCGGTTGGATGCAATCTATTGTGACGATCCACTTCCATGCCATCACGTGCCAGTTCGTTGATGCTGGTTGCGCTCCAGACATTGGCAGACACTTTCCAGTCGTTTTCCAGCATCTCGGCAGCCGCTTCAACTTCACGCAAGATGGTGCCACTGCCCAACAGTTGTGCTTTGAGTTTGTGTTTTCCGCCCGCTTTCAGTTGATACAGGCCTTTGATGATGCCTTCTTCAACACCTTTCGGCATTTCAGGGTGCGTGTAATTCTCGTTCATCGCAGTGATGTAATAGAACACGCTTTCCTGCTTTTCATACATGCGACGCAAGCCGTCATGAATGATCACTGCCATTTCATAAGCGTAGGTCGGATCGTAACTGACACAGTTAGGAATAGTGTTGGCCAGAATCAGACTGTGACCATCCTGATGCTGCAGACCTTCACCATTCAAGGTGGTCCGGCCAGCCGTACCGCCGAGCAGGAAGCCTTTGGCCTGAATATCACCAGCCAGCCACCACAGGTCACCGACGCGCTGGAAGCCGAACATCGAATAGTAGATGTAGAACGGCACCATGTTGACGTTATAGTTGGCATAGGCAGTCGCGGCTGAAATCCAGTCAGACATCGCACCGGCTTCGTTAATACCCTCTTCAAGGATCTGGCCTTTGGTGTCTTCGCGATACCACATGACCTTGCCGGAATCTTCCGGTTCGTACATCTGACCTGACGATGAGTAAATACCAACGCTGCGGAACAGACCTTCCATACCAAAGGTTCGCGCTTCATCCGGTACGATAGGCACAATGTTCTTGCCGATATTCTTGTCGCGAATCAGCGCGGTTAATACACGGACAAACGCCATTGTGGTCGACAATTCACGATCACCACTGGATTTGAGCACAGCATCAAACGCCGACAGTTCCGGGATTTTCAGCGCAGGTGCTTTAACGGTGCGCTTGGGCAGGAAGCCACCCAGTTCCTGACGACGCTCCAGCAGATATTTTTTCTCTTCACTGTCATCATCAAGCGTCAGATATGGGATTTCTTCGATATCTTCATCTGAAATCGGAATGTTGAAACGATCCCGGAACCGTTTCATATGCTCCAGTTCCAGTTTCTTCTGCTGGTGAGTGGTGTTCTGACCTTCACCAGCCTGGCCCATGCCGTAGCCTTTGACCGTTTTGGCTAGAATGACGGTAGGTTGACCTTCATGCTCAGTAGCCCGTTTGTAGGCTGCGTAAATCTTGCGTGGGTCATGACCACCGCGGCTCAGATTCCAGATATCCTCATCGGTCATATCGGAAACCATTTCCAGCAATTCTGGATATTTGCCAAAGAAATGTTTACGCACATAAGCGCCGTCTTTGGCTTTGTAGTTCTGATATTCGCCATCGACCACTTCTTCCATGCGCTTGAGCAGCAGACCGTTTTTATCTCGCGCCAGTAACTGATC
This sequence comes from Methylophaga lonarensis MPL, assembly GCF_000349205.1. Taxonomy (GTDB): domain Bacteria; phylum Pseudomonadota; class Gammaproteobacteria; order Nitrosococcales; family Methylophagaceae; genus Methylophaga; species Methylophaga lonarensis. The sequence goes on from NZ_APHR01000046.1 coordinate 8,390, forward strand.
CCAGCCACTGCCCCAGATAATCTTGATCACATTCCAGCCAGCACCACGGAATAAGGCTTCCAGTTCCTGAATGATCTTGCCGTTACCACGTACCGGACCGTCAAGACGTTGCAGGTTACAGTTGACCACAAAAATCAGGTTGTCGAGTTTTTCACGACCCGCCAGCGTAATGGCACCCAAAGACTCTGGCTCGTCCATTTCACCGTCACCCAGGAAAGCCCAGACATGACGCCCCGAAGTTTTGGCGAGTTCTCGGTGTTCCATGTACTTCATGAAACGTGCTTGATAGATCGACAGGATAGGACCCAGGCCCATCGAGACTGTCGGGAACTGCCAGTAATCCGGCATCAACCAGGGATGTGGATAGGATGACAGGCCTTTGCCGTCAGCTTCAAAGCGGAAATTATTGAGTTGTTCTTCGGTCAGGCGGCCTTCAAGGAAAGAACGCGCATAAATACCTGGTGATGAGTGCCCTTGGATAAACAGCATGTCAGCACCGTTACCGTAATCTTCGCCTTTGAAGAAATGGTTAAAGCCGACATCGTAAAGGGTAGCTGCTGAAGAGAAACTGGCAATATGACCACCGACTGAACCAGGTTTCATATTAGCTTTGACCACCATCGCCATCGCATTCCAGCGAATGTATGAGCGCAGCTTGTGCTCCATGGCCTGATCACCGGGGATACGCTCTTGTTGGTGAACTGGTATCGAATTGACGTAAGCGGTATTTGCACTGTACGGAAGGTTAATGCCACTGCGGCGTGCCATCTCAACGAGACGTTCAATGATGTAATGCGCTTTTTTCTCACCACCAAACTCGATTACGGATTCCAGCGCATCCAGCCATTCCTGAGTTTCTTGTGGATCTTGATCGACAAAATCAGTCATAAATACCTTCTTAACTCTCAATGCGATTGATAACAGCCGCCCATTGTAACAGCTTTTGATTGATTCTCTAGCTTGCGCCAGTCATCAAAACATGTGTAAAGGCCCGCTGGGCGGGCCTGAGCTGTCAGGAAGCAGAAGCAGATTGTCGACGTCGGTGGTGGATTAAACGCCAGACAAGTAGCACAGCAAGCAGAGCAATGTAGATAATCGGCTGCCGGGTGTCTGCTTTGACCAACATCAAGAAGTGCAAACAAGCCGTTGCGGCAGCCAGATAAGACAATCGATGCAGTTGTCGCCATCTTCGACCACCAAGACGTTTGATCATGGCGTTGCTTGAGGTCAAGGCCAATGGCAACAACAACAGGAAATTGATAAAGCCGACCGTGATAAATGGACGTTCTTTGATATCACGAATAATTTCTGCGACATCAAAAAACTGATCCAGACCGAGGTACAGCAGCATGTGCAAACAGGCATAAAAAAAGGCAAACAAGCCGAGCATTCGGCGAAATCTGAGCCAATGATTCATGCCTGTCAGCCAGCACAGTGGACTGATGCACAGTGTGATCAGCAAAAATCTCAATGCCCATAAACCGGTTTCACGGGTTAGGGTCTCGATGGGATTGGCTCCAAGTTGATCTGTCAGCAAACCATAAACCAGCCAACAAAACGGCAGTAATGCCAGGCTGAACACCAGCGGTTTACTGTATTCAAGGCGCATTAAAAATACTTTCGTAAATCCATGCCGCTGTACATCTCTGCTACATGGTCACCATAACCGTTAAACATCAATGTTTCCCGTTTCAGCAATTCACCAATACGCCTTTCACGACGCTGACTCCAGCGAGGATGATTGACCTCGGGATTCACGTTGGAATAAAAGCCGTATTCATGCGGCGCGGACTCGACCCACGCGGTCAAGGGCATTTTTTCGGTAAAGCGAATGCGAACGATCGACTTGATGCTTTTAAAACCGTATTTCCAGGGCACCACCAGACGGATCGGTGCGCCGTTCTGTCCAGGCATCATTTTGCCATACAGACCCACCGCCAGAATGGTCAACGGATGCATGGCTTCGTCAATGCGCAAACCTTCCTTGTAGGGCCATTGTAATACCCGACGTCGCTGTCCCGGCATCTGTTCTGGATCATACAAGGTGGTGAACTCAACAAATTTGGCCCGGCTGTTAGGCTGGGCTTTTTTTAACACCTCAGATAATTGAAAGCCCACCCAGGGTATGACCATCGACCAGCCTTCAACGCAGCGCAAGCGATAAATACGCTCTTCGAGTGTGTAGGGCTGGATAAATTCCTGATAATCAAACACACCGGGGTTATCACACTCACCATCAACTGTGATCTGCCATGGTTTGGCCGGGTCCGGAAAATCTGCCGCTAGTGCCGAAGGCGCGCTTTTGTCAGTACCAAACTCGTAAAAATTGTTGTAGGTGGTAATGGACTCAAACGAGGTCAGACGCTCATCAGTAGAGAATTCGCTTGAGGACAAGCCATCAAAGTCCTCACCTCGTGCGGCGTTGATTTTGCCAAAAGGCATCACTGACAATGCAGCAACACCAATGGCACCTTCAATAAATTTTCTTCGGTTTAAATAGGTTTTATGGTCGGTGACTTCAGATTCAGGTAGGTCCCAGGGGTGCCGCTTTTTGATCCACATAAGTCAATCCCGATCAGGTTGAGTGAGATATTTTCTGGCAAACCAGAAATCGATACTCACATATCGACCAGCACCAAGGAAAAAGAGTGCCAGCAACATGACAAAATAAGTTGCCGCGAACTCAATACCGTTATTAAGCACGACAAAATTGCCATGTTCTGTCAGCCACGAATAATTACCATGTTCACGCAGGATCTCCTTGACCCGATCCAGTCGCTGAATGGCATCTGGGGTATTGGCAGAAGCAAATGCACTCATCGGATCGTGAATTGCCTGCCAACCGTGTTTCAGGTGAACCGTGACCGCCGCAACAATCATGGTGATCATCAGCGGTATTGCCATCCAGCGTACGGCCAAACCAAGCAATAAGGCGATGGCACCAAAATATTCAGCCCCCCAGGCCATATAGGCCATCAACTCTGGAAATGGCAGCCCCAGTCCCCAATCAGGTTGGCGAACCAGGCAATGGTGTTGTCCAGTGAGCTGCTGGCATCAAACGGATTCCATTTATTGTTAGCTGCGACCCAGAATACGGGCACCAGATAGGCTCGCAACAGCAGTGGTGCCAGAAAATCAATCTGTCGCGTTTGCTCAAGCAGCGAGTGAAAAAAAGTCACGATTCGGTTCATGATCTGCGTTTCCTAGTAGCTGTTTTTTGCCTCGATTCGACATCATCGCTGGCGCAAAAAGACATGAGGGCTCCTGATGAGCCCTCATGCAATTCGATATTGAGCACCAGTGATTAATTGCTACCACCACATTTACCTTCGCCACACTTGCCTTCTGTGTCTTTATCACCGGCACCACATTTGCCTTCGGCATCTTTACCATCAGCCGCGCCACACTTGCCCTCGCCACATTTGCCTTCCGCATGATGCTTGGCCAGCTGCATATAGCCCGATGTGAGTTCAGCCGTCGCAAAGGGGTTGCTATCCGCATGCACTGCGGCAGGTGATAGTACCAAACCAGCAGTTAGCGCAGCGCCCATAGCCAGCGAGAGATTAGCCTTTTTAGATGTGTTTGAATTCATGTGAAACTCCTCGATTATTAAATACACGATGACAGATCCAGTGTGACCAGCCATAACACAGAGACGCCTCAAAAATGCAATTGTTACAGTCATGACAACAAAAAAATAAACTTCTCCACACTGACCTGACATTCATTGACCCAGTCATTGCAGGAAATCCATCTATGGGTTTTACACCCACCTGGTCTGGAGCCAAATTTGTTGTTTGAATTTCACAGAAGAATATTGCAATATTTTCAATATTGAACCATTTGGTCCAGAATCATGCCGCAACCGGGACGACCACGTCAGTTTGACAGCCAACAGGCACTGGAAATGGCCACCCGTCATTTCTGGACACACGGTTATGCTGCAACGTCGATTCAGGATTTGATGCAGTGTATGCAATTATCCAAAAGCAGTCTTTATCAGGTATTTGGCGGCAAGAAACAGTTACTGCTAGAGGCAATCCACCATTACCAGCATCAGCTCTGTCAGCGTCTGCAAAGACAACTTGATGCTTCGGATAACGGTCTCGATTTTTTCCGTCAGCTGCTCGATGAAGTCATAGCTGACGCAACACCTGAAAGCGGACGTGCCGGTTGCCTGTTTGTCAATCTGGCCAACGAAATCGGCCCACACGATGCAGACATCTCTGCCGTACTGTCTCAGGGCATTGTGTCAGTAGAGCCCATTTTTATTGCCGCTTTAGACAAGGCAAAGTCGGAGCAGTTACTTGATGCACAGGCAAACAGTCAGCAACTGGCCAGTTTTATACTGGCTGCCATCAGCGGTATGCGCACCATGATTCGTGCAGGCGTAGATACGGCCACGCTGGCAACCATTGCCGAGTCCATCATCAATCATTTACCTGCGGCTAGCGCCAGTCAAAGTCAGGACAGCCGTTGATGAGTTCTAAGGGTGAACTGACTGAAGCCGAATTGGTGGCGGCACTCAAACAGGGTAAGCGTGAGGCTTTCCAGCAATTGGTGGGCGCATATCACAACACCATGTTAGTTGTTGCCAGGGCGATTATTGGTGAAGCATTTGCCGATGAAGTAGTTCAGGACGCCTGGGAAACAATTATTTCCGCCATTCATGGCTTTGAAGGCCGCTCATCCTTGCGAAGCTGGCTGATCACCATCGTCAGTAACCGTGCGAAAACGCGGCTGAAACGGGAAAAACGCTTCGAATCCCTCGACGAGGACTGGCAGGATCCGGATGAACGAAACTTCAATGACCGTGGCTGGCTGACTCGGGATCCAGCCGACTGGAACTTGGACACGCCGGAAGCAATTCTGGCCAGTGAGCAATTACGCGATGTCATCCTGCACTGCCTGGAGCAATTGCCGGAAAAGCAACGGGCTGTTTTGACACTGGTCGACATCGAAGGGCTGGATTTTGAACAAATCTGTCACATTCTTGATATCAGTTCGTCCAATGTCCGAGTGCTACTGCACCGGGCACGGCTCAGTTTGAGACATGCCATATCTGGATATCAGCAATCGGCGAATTGAGAAGACTCAACCATCAATGCTTGTTTTTGTGGATCTCAAGAAAACGCTGATGAAGTGCATCGGCGAGCTGTTTGGTGTCGTCATCTTGCTGTTGATGAATGCTGCGAACAGAAGCGATGGTCAGGCGTAATTGTTTCATGAATATCCGGCAATGCGAACACATCATGACATGCAACCAAATCGCCAGTCGCTTACGACGACTCAGGCGTTTATCCAGATAATCACTGGCATGTTCATGCACATCTTTGCAATTCAACATTAACTTCATTAGCTGTGTTGCTTACCCCTGACCGCTGGCACGGTTGTCATCAAACGCCTGATTTATCGAAACTGCCGTATAACGTCAATCCTGACGATGGCTGGCATAAAATTCACCCGTCAGCCGCTACTGCATCTGGTTGTCTGTGGAAGACTGTTCAGCAAGACGTTTGTTACAAATTTTTTGCCGTTTTAACAGGCGCTATGAAACGGGACTATTTTTTTAACTCAGTCTGATATTTGGCTTTCCACTCATCGTAAGGCATGCCATAGACCATTTCCCGGGCCTGGTCGTAGTTCAAGTCGAGGCCTTTTGACTCCGCCGCAGCCAGATACCACTTAGACAGACAATTGCGGCAAAAACCAGCCAGATTCATCAGGTCTATGTTTTGCACATCAGTTCGTTCTTGCAGATGTGCCACCAAACGACGAAAAGCCGCTGCTTCAAGTTCTGTCTGAGTTTGTTGATCCATAATGACTACCGTTATTTTCTTAATTGACTGATATCGACTTTCAATGCTTTAGGTAATGAAAACTCAACTGTTTCTGGCTCACCACCACCCTCTTCTACACTGTCGACACCAACAGTTTTCAGGTAATTCACCACTTGCTGCACCAGTAGTTCCGGTGCGGAAGCGCCCGCGGTTAAACCGATAACTTGTTTGCCCGTCAGCCAGGCCGGATCGATCTGTTCTGCATTGTCGATCAGATAGGCAGGTGTGCCCAGTTTTTCAGACAACTCCCGCAAACGATTTGAGTTTGAACTGTTCACCGAGCCGACTACCAGCAGCAGATCACACTCTGCAGCCAACAGCTTCACCGCATCCTGACGATTCTGCGTGGCATAGCAAATATCATCTTTGCCCGGACCAATAATCCCGGGGAATCGATCACGCAGAGCATCGATGACACGTGACGTATCGTCTACCGACAGTGTTGTCTGGGTGACAAAGGCGATATTGTCGGGATTTTTGACCTGCATATTGGCAACATCTTCCGGCGACTCAACCAGGTACATACCTCCTTCTACGGACGTATATTGCCCCATCGTGCCTTCTACTTCCGGATGGCCGGCATGACCGATAAGAATGCATTCCCGTGCCTGCTTGTCATGTCTGGCTACTTCAAGATGCACTTTGGTCACTAGCGGACAAGTGGCATCAAACACTTTCAGATCACGCTGTTTGCCCTGACGCTGCACTTCCTTTGAAACGCCGTGAGCGCTGAAAATGACGGTATTGCCATCGGGCACTTCATCCAGCTCATCAACAAAAACCGCGCCTTTGTTGCGTAGATCATCAACCACAAACCGGTTATGAACGACTTCGTGTCGAACATAAATCGGCGCACCAAACAATTCTATTGCCCGTTCGACAATATCGATTGCCCGATCAACGCCTGCACAAAAGCCCCGCGGGTTTGCCAGAATCAGTTTTGCCATTACAGAACTGCCTTGGGATAAGAACCCAGTACGCGGAACACAGAAGCTTCATTTTGAAGTTTAGCCAGTGCTTCAGCGACTGCTGGCGACTGGCTGTGCCCGTCGATATCAATAAAAAATACGTATTCCCACATGCCCTTGCGCGAGGGACGTGATTCAATTCTGCTCATGCTGATGCCACTATCTGCAAGTGGCTTTAGCAGGCTTTGCAATGCACCGGGTTTGTTCTGGGTAGACACCAGCAAGGCTGTTTTGTCCTCGCCGCTAGGCCCAACGTCCTGAGTGCCAATCACTAAAAATCGTGTGGTATTGCCTGCTTCATCTTCGATATTGCTGGCGATGACTTCAAGGCCGTAAATATCAGCCGCAGTACTGGCTGCAATAGCGGCCACATCATCACCCATCTCGGCAACACGCCGGGCCGCTTCCGAATTACTATCAAGCGCAACCAATTCAGCATGCGGTAATTGATCACCGAGCCATTGGCGACATTGCGCCAATGCTTGAGGATGTGCATATACCGTTTTGATCTGATTGAGCTGACTGGTTTTTCCAAGCAGATAATGGTGAATACGCAAAGTCACTTCACCATTAATTTTCAATGGTGAGCTGATAAAGCGATCCAGCGTATGAGAAACCATGCCCTCACTGGAGTTTTCTACCGGCACTACACCATATCGGGCGTATTCAGTTTCCACAGCACGAAATACATTGGCGATGGTGCTCACAGGTTGCAACTGAACAGAACCACCGAAATGCTTCAACGCAGCAGCCTGGGTAAATGATCCTTCCGGTCCTAGATAGGCCACTTGCAAAGGTTTTTCTGCAGCCAGACAGGCTGACATGATTTCCCGAAAAATTCGTCCGACCTCGGCATCAGGCAGTGGCCCGGTATTTCTCTCCATAACTTTCCGTAAAATCATGGCTTCTCTTTCAGGCCGATAAAAATCCACCTGCTCGCCGGAGGCTATTTTCACCTCAGCAACTTTTTGGGCAAACTCGGCTCGCTGATTCAGCAACTGCTGAATTTGCTGATCAATCTCATCTATTTGTTGCCGAATGTGCTGTAAGGCTTTCTGTTCACTCATGTGTTCAACCGTACTGACGTTCAAACTCAGCCATAAATGCAATCAGGCTATCAACTCCTTGCTCAGGCATCGCGTTGTAAATACTGGCGCGCATACCTCCAAGGTCCCGATGTCCCTTGAGTGTCAGCAAACCATTATCTGCGGCCATTTGCAAAAATTGCTTGTCCAGTGCGCTATTAGCCAGTGTAAATGGAATATTCATCCACGAACGATAGCGTGGATCGATCGGATTATTGTAAAAATCACTGCCATCAATCGCCTGGTAAAGTTTGCTGGCTTTACGCGCATTGATTTCACCCATTTTTTCCAGACCGCCATTGCGCTTCAGCCATTTAAACACCAGTCCAGACAGATACCAGCTATAGGTTGCAGGTGTGTTGTACATGGAACCGTTGTCAGCATGTGTTTTGTAATCGAACATGACCGGCGTGCCGGGCAGTGTTTGGCCGAGTAAATCCTTGCGCACAATCACCAGACACAGACCTGCCGGACCAATATTTTTCTGTGCGCCGGCGTAAATCAGTGCAAAACGGCTCACATCCAGGGGTCTGGATAACAGGGTCGACGAAAAATCTGCTACTAGCGGAACATCGCCAACATCCGGGATCTCAGCAAACTCGAGCCCATGTATGGTCTCATTCGGTGTGTAATGCACATAGGCAGCCGATGAATTAAGCTGCCAGTCAGCTTGATCAGCAATCGTGGTAAAGCGATTAGCCGTCGAATCAGTCGCCACGTTGACCTGTGCGTAGCGTTTTGCCTCAGCAATGGCTTTTTGAGACCAGGCGCCGGTATTGAGGTAATCTACAGTAGATTTTCCTCGCAGCAGATTCATCGGAATCATCGAAAACTGGCTGGAAGCACCGCCTTGCAGAAACAGCACTGCGTAGTCATCCGAAATATTCAATAAATCTCGTAAATCCTGCTCAGCTTCAGTGGCAATCGATGTGTATTCAGGACCGCGATGGCTCATTTCCATCACAGACATTCCGGTACCACGCCAGTCAAGCATTTCGTCCTGTGCCTGCATAATGACTTCCGTCGGCAGCATGGCCGGACCGGCACTAAAATTAAATGCTCTCAATGTCGTTATTCTTCTGTATCGTCAGTGTTGTCTGCTGCCTGTTCATCGGCATCAGCGTCATTGTCTTCATCTTCGATGACACGTTCCAGTCCAACCAGTTTTTCATCTTTAGTCAGATTGATAAGCTTGACGCCCTGAGTGTTTCTGCCCACCAAAGACACATCTTTGACCGGAGTCCGCACCAATGTGCCGCCGTTGGTGATCAGCATGATTTGATCTTCATCACAGACTTGAACAGCCCCCACGACATTACCGTTTCGTGCTGAAGTCTGAATTGAGATGATGCCTTGCCCGCCTCTACCCTGTACGCGGTATTCTTCAAGGTTGGTTCGTTTTCCGTAACCAAACTCTGTGGCGGTCAGAATGGCGCCATCGGGCTGGGCGATAATCAGTGAAATGATGCGTTCACTATCACTGATGCGCATACCACGAACGCCACGAGATACACGGCCCATCGAACGCACATCCGTTTCCGGGAAACGAATCACTTTGCCGTTGCTGCTGAACAACATGACATCTGATGCACCATCTGTCAGCGCCACACCCACCAGTC
>NZ_APHR01000047.1 GCF_000349205.1 Methylophaga lonarensis MPL
CTTTTACGCTGCCCCCGTAAAGTATTCTCAGCATTTCTGCGGTTTCGCGGTCATGTTTGGCGACTCGCTGGCGCATAAATGCGTGAACATCCTGTGCCCATTCCGGACTGGCTGTCTTACCCGTTCCAATTGCCCATACCGGCTCGTATGCCAATACTGCTTTTTGCAGAGTCTTGACGCCTTGATGGGCAATGACCGTGTCTAACAGCCTTGCCACCATTTCTTCGGTCCGGCCCAGCGCGTGTTCTTCAGGACTTTCACCAATGCAAATAATCGGTGTAATGCCAAATTTGACAGCAATTTCGTATTTCTCTGCAATGATGTGATCCAACACAAGCTGGTCAAGATTGAGTTCTGCATATAGACAGCGCCGTTCGGAGTGACCGATCAGCACATACTTGCAATCAAAGTCTCGCAACATTGCTGCAGAAATCTCACCGGTGTAGGCGCCCGATGCAAACTGCGAGAGATTCTGTGTTCCCCAGTTGATTCCGGTCCCGGTCAGCGCATGCTGTACCTGTTGCAGATAAACCGCAGGAGGAAACAAGGCGACTTCTGTTCCAGCAAAGCGCTCACGCTGCGCCAGAATACCTTCAAGCAACCGTTGATGACTGGCACTGGTGCCGTTCATTTTCCAGTTTCCAGCAACCAAGGGTTTACGCACAGGCAACCACTCTCATGAAAAAATGAAACACAAAGGGTACCGAGTCAGTTTTGATAAAGCAATTTGCTGGGCACATCAGTCTTGCTCGGCAATCTTTTCAATCAACTCAGCAAGCTGTTTTGCCAATTCGTTGATAAGTGTTGCATCACGGCCTTCAACCATTACTCTGATGACAGGTTCAGTACCTGATGGACGCAACAATATGCGCCCTTCATCAGCCAGTCTTGCCTCCGCAGCTTGCAAAGCTTCTGTAATGGCATTATTCGACTGCAGGTCAATCATCTTTTTGACTTTGACGTTAATCAGTCTTTGTGGATATTTGATCACTGCAGAGCGCAGTTCATGGAGGCTGTGTCCTGACTGCTGGATTTCGGCAAGCACTTGCAAAGCCGCAACAATGCCATCGCCTGTCGAGGTTTTGTCCAGACAGATAATATGGCCTGAGGCTTCTCCGCCAAGCAAGCCGTTTACCTGCTGCATTTTTTCGATAACGTAACGATCACCCACTTTGGCGCGATGCAGGTTAATGCCATATTTCTCCAGAGCGTGTTCAAGCCCCAGATTGGACATTTGAGTCCCTACAACGTCTGTCATAGGCTGTCCTGTCTTCTGCCGACTTCTGGCAATGATGAACAAGATCTCATCGCCATCGACAATTTCACCTTTGTGATCGACCATGATGATTCGATCACCATCACCATCCAGGGCAATACCAAGGTCAGCCTGATGCTCCAATACCGCCGCTTGCAACAATCTCGGCTCGGTTGAGCCACATTCCTGATTGATGTTGAAACCATCCGGCTCAGTGCCCATTTCAATTACTTCTGCACCGAGTTCAATAAACACTTCAGGTGCGATGTGATAGGTTGCGCCGTGCGCACAATCAACCACCAGTTTCAGGTGACTGAGATCGATACCTGCTGGAATGGTGCTTTTGCAAAACTCGATGTATCTACCGGGTGCGTCACCAATCCTGTGCGCTTTGCCTAATTGGGTTGAATCAACGGTTTGCAGTGGCTGATCGAGCATAGCTTCAATTTCAAGCTCGATCGCATCCGGCAACTTGGTACCGTTGGCAGAGAAGAATTTGATGCCATTGTCATGGTATGGGTTGTGTGAAGCGCTGATGACAATACCGGCCTGTGCATGAAAGGTTCGGGTCAAATAAGCGACAGCAGGCGTCGGCATAGGTCCGGTCAGGTAAATGTCCACACCAGCAGCGGATAAGCCAGCCTGAAGTGCTGACTCAAACATATAACCTGAAATCCGGGTGTCCTTGCCAATCAACACCTTGCTGTGGCGTTCCTTGGCTAAAACACGCCCTACAGCCCAACCCAGCTTGAGCACGAAGTCAGGGGCAACTGCACCTGAACCGACACGACCACGTATTCCATCCGTTCCAAAAAACTTTCTTTGTTCAGTCAAAATCTTCTACCTGCATGACGCTCTGACACAATTTTACTGCCTGGACGGTTTCTCTGACATCATGACTGCGAATGATCAACGCCCCCTGCCAGACCGCGAGACTTGCCAGTGCCAGACTACCAGCCAAACGCTGTTCAACTGGCAAATTCAAGGTGTCACCAATAATTGATTTGCGAGAAACCCCAACCAATAAGGGCAATGCCAGCGATTGAAATTCTGACAAGTGTTTCATCAACCTCAAGTTGTGACGTGCCCGTTTGCCAAAACCAAAGCCAGGGTCAAGAATAATGTTGTGGCGAGGTATTCCTGCAGCTTCACAAACTTCAACACGCTCGACAAGGAAGCTTTTCACCTCGGCGACCACATCTTTGTAACTCGGCTCATTTTGCATGGTTTGCGGTGTGCCCTGCATATGCATCAGGCAGACGGGTACCTGGCAACTGGCAGCAACCTCAACGGCATTATCGGTACGCAGTGCGTTGACATCATTGATAAGTCCAGCGCCGGCAGCAACGGCAGCCTGCATCACCGCTGGTTTATGTGTATCAATCGAGATAATGACATCCAGCTCACGGTGAATGGCCTCAATCGCCGGTAAAACACGATCAAGTTCCTGCTCTATGGATACTGGTTCAGATCCAGGCCGCGTTGATTCACCGCCGATATCAATGATAGCGGCGCCCGCTTGCAACATCGCCTCTGCTTGTTGCAAAGCCTTGTCCACACTGTTGAATTTGCCGCCATCAGAAAATGAGTCCGGCGTAACATTGAGAATGCCCATGACTTTGGGCGCCGACAAGTCAAGTGACTTGCCGGCACAATCGAGAAACATCTGTGATGAACCTAGTTCAGCTGATCGGCAGGTTTGCCAGTGACATTTGGCTCAGATTCGGCTTCGTTATCTTCGGCTGAAGGCGGCGTTGTTCTATCTGACCAGCCTTTCGGTTCGCCTGGATCACGGCCTTCCATGATAGCGTCGATTTGGTCGCTATCAATGGTTTCGTATTTGATCAACAACTCTGCCATTTTGTGCAGTTTGTCGATGTTTTCTTTCAGCAAACGTTCGGCCCGATCATAGTTACGCGTGATCAAAGTACGCACATCTTCATCGATTTGTTTAGCAGTCAAATCGGAAACGGCTTTGTGCTGAGTCACACTGCGCCCCAAAAAGACTTCGCCTTCCTCTTCACCATAGGACAGAGGCCCCATGTTGTCAGACAGACCCCACTTGGTCACCATGTTATGTGCCAGCTCAGTCGCCCGATGAATATCATTGGACGCGCCGGTAGTCACCGCTTCCTTGCCGAAGATCATTTCCTCGGCAATACGGCCGCCATATAGACTTGAAATCTGGCTTTCCAGTTGTTGCTTGCTGTAGCTGTATTTGTCTTCTGTCGGCAAGAACATGGTGACGCCAAGGGCTCGACCACGAGGAATGATACTCACCTTATAGACAGGATCGTGACCAGGTACCAGACGTCCGACAATGGCATGACCGGCTTCATGATAGGCAGTGAGTTTCTTTTCTTTGTCGTTCATTACCATCGAACGACGTTCTGCCCCCATCATGATTTTGTCTTTGGCCAACTCCATTTCTTTCATGGAAACCAGACGCTTGTTGGCACGCGCAGCAAACAACGCCGCTTCGTTAACCAGATTAGCGAGATCGGCACCTGAGAAACCCGGTGTGCCACGCGCAATCACGCTGGCATCAATATCATCACCGGCAGGTACTTTACGCAGATGCACATTGAGGATCTGCTCACGACCTTTGATGTCAGGCAGTGGCACAACTACCTGACGGTCAAAACGACCGGGACGCAGCAATGCTGGATCAAGCACATCAGGACGGTTGGTTGCAGCAATGACAATCACACCTTCATTGCCTTCGAAACCATCCATTTCCACCAGTAACTGGTTAAGTGTTTGTTCGCGTTCGTCATTACCACCGCCCAATCCGGCACCACGGTGACGACCAACGGCATCAATTTCATCGATGAAGATGATGCAAGGTGCATGCTTTTTGGCCTGCTCAAACATATCGCGAACCCGCGAAGCACCGACACCGACAAACATCTCGACAAAGTCAGACCCTGAGATAGTGAAAAACGGAACACGTGCTTCACCGGCAATCGCTTTGGCAAGCAGGGTTTTACCTGTACCGGGTGAACCCGCCATCAAAATACCGCGCGGAATGCGTCCGCCCAGTTTCTGGAACTTGCTTGGATCTCTCAAAAAATCGACCAGCTCTGCCACTTCTTCTTTGGCTTCTTCTACGCCGGCCACATCTTTAAAAGTGACTTTGACCTGATCTTCACTGAGCATGCGTGCTTTGCTTTTGCCAAAGGACATAGGGTTTTTGCCACCACCACCCTGCATCTGACGCATAAAGAAAATCCACACTGCAATCAACAGCAGCATCGGGAACCAGGAAATGAAGATTTGCATCAGCAAACCAGTTCTTTCAACCGGCTGTGCTGTGATGCTGACGCCGTTATCCAGCAAATCACCAATCAAACCGGGATCATAGTCAGGACTGAAGGTGGAAAATGCGCTGCCATCAGTCATCTTGCCGGTAATTTCCCGACCCTGAATATCAACGCTGGCTACGCCGCCTTCTTTGACACTACTGATGAATGATGAGTAATCAATTTCATTACTTCGACCTTGTTGTGGGCCAAAGTTGTTAAACACCGACATCAGCACCATGGCAATGACGACCCACAGGATTATATTCTTCATCATGTCACTCAATGTTTGTTACCTCTAGTCAGTATGTTGCCTTGCAACTACTTCAGCCCACGTCCCAGCAAATATACTTCACGACTGCGCGCTCTTGAAGCATCCGGTTTTCGTGTAACGACTTTTTTGAAATGCTCGCGCATCGCAGCGAAATAGGCATCAAAGCCTTCACCCTGGAAAACTTTGACAAGAAAATCACCCTGTTTACTTAAATGATTCAGCGCAAAATCCAATGCCAGCTCAACAAGGTACATGCTACCCGCCTGATCCACAGTACCCACACCAGACATATTGGGGGCCATATCCGATAATACAAGGTCAACTTGCTTGCCAGCCAAAACTGTTTCCAGTTGTTGCAATACTTCATCTTCTCGAAAATCACCTTCGATGAAGTGTACACCGGTCAGTGGTGTCATTGGCAGGATATCCAGCGCAACCACCGTACCGCTGTCTCCAACCTTATGCAGCGCGTAGTCTGACCAGCCACCAGGAGCTGAGCCCAAATCAACCACAGCCATACCGGGTCGGATCAGCTTGTCTTTTTGATCAATCTCTTCCAGCTTGAATGTCGCTCGAGACCGATAACCCTTCTGTTGCGCTTTTTTTACATAAGGATCATCGAAATGCTCCTTAAGCCAGTTTTGACTGGATTTACTTCGGGCCATCTTGGCTCTCTGATGGTAATTGATGTGTCTTGTCGGAGGTCATCACCAACAGCAATCCAAGAACCGAAAGCAGCAGGTACAGGTTTTCGCTGATCACATGCAGCCTGTCAAAACGCTGGCTGAGTTCAGTGTCAGCCTGAATCATCATCTGTCTGAGCTGTGCCATTTCTGGCAACAAATAAACCGTGAGAACCAGCGTGGTACTGACCATCAAGATAAGTATCCAAAAACGCCAGGAACCGGGGATAGTCGCTCGATCCAGCATAAGTTTGGTGGCGATCAGGATTGCGCCACAGAACAAACCCAGATAGCTGACCAGTTGAAACAGAATGGCAGCAAAGTCAGCCGCCGTGGCACTATCCAAAGTAGAGAATGCGACTGGAACTGCAAGAAAACCTATCGCCCAGAGACTGCCAACCCATAAGGTCAGCAGTAATCTCTCTCCGGCATACTCAGAGCGGCGCATCAGTGATTAACCGAGATAACGGATCGCAATGATTTCGTATTCAATATTGCCACCCGGTGCCTGCACGGTCGCCAGATCGTCCACTTCCTTGCCAATCAGTGCTCTGGCAATGGGCGAAGACACAGAAATACGGTTGAGTTTGATATCAGACTCGTAATCGCCAACGATTTGGTAAGTTACTTCTTCATCGGTATCGATATTGAGCAAGTCTACTGTGACACCAAACACAACACGCCCGTCTTGTGGCAGTGAAGTTGGATCAATCACCTGAGCATTGGCCAACGTTCCTTCAAGTTCCTGGATCCGACCTTCGATAAAGCTCTGTTGTTCACGCGCAGCGTGATACTCGGCATTCTCTTTGAGATCACCGTGGGCACGGGCTTCTGCGATATCGTTGACTACCTTAGGACGCTTGACTGTTTTCAGTTCATGCAGCTCTTGTTTAAGCGCTTCTGCTCCGCGATGCGTCATGGGTACCGGCATTATTTCAACTCTCCATGCAGTGACTGCAATCTGTTAACCGAGTCATTGTTTTGACTGTTCAGTGCCAACACTGTTGCTCTGGCTGCTGCCAAAGTTGTGGTGTAGTTGACCTGGTGCTGGAGGGCGGCACGACGAATCTCTCTGGAATCTGCAACTGCCTGCCGGCCTTCTGTGGTATTCACAATCAGGCTGATTTCATCATTTTTGATCATATCAACAATGTGCGGCTGACCTTCTGCTACCTTGTTGACTCGATCACAACTAACGCCAGATTCTTCCAGTACTTTTTGTGTACCACGCGTTGCCAGCAGTGAAAATCCAAGGCTGACCAGATCTTTGGCTATGGTTACCACCGCCACCTTATCAGCCTCTCGAACACTAATGAAAGCCTTGCCGCCTGTGGGCAGTTTTACTGAAGCTGCCAGCTGTGACTTGGCAAAGGCTTCACCGAAGCTTCGGCCAACGCCCATTACCTCACCGGTAGATTTCATCTCTGGCCCAAGGATTGGGTCAACGCCCTGGAACTTGATAAACGGAAATACCGCTTCTTTTACCGAATAATAAGCCGGTACAACTTCCTTGGTAACACCCTGCTCGACCAGTGGCATGCCTGCCATACAGCGAGCAGCAACTTTGGCCAATGGAATACCGATGGATTTGGAGACATAAGGGACAGTTCTGGAAGCACGAGGATTCACCTCCAGGATAAATACACGATCACCCTGAATGGCAAACTGGGTATTCATTAAACCAATTACGCCCAGTTCTCGCGCCATCTGACGCACCTGTTCACGCAGCTGATCCATAATCGCAGGACTCAGGCTATATGGCGGAATAGCACAAGCCGAGTCACCCGAGTGAACCCCGGCTTGTTCGATATGTTCCATGATGCCGCCAATCAGCACATCCTTGCCATCACAAATGGCATCGACGTCGACTTCAATGGCATCGTCAAGAAAGCGATCCAGCAACACCGGTGAATCATTGGACACCTGCACCGCGGTCAACATATAACGCTGCAGCTCTTCTTCGTTGTAGACGATTTCCATCGCACGGCCACCCAGCACGTACGAAGGTCTGACAACCAGTGGATAGCCGACTTCAGCTGCCAGGGAAACTGCCGTATCAATGGAGTGAGCAAGGCGATTAGGTGGTTGCAACAAGCCAAGTTTTTCGACCATTTGCTGGAATCGTTCACGATCTTCGGCGTGGTCAATGGCATCCGGCGAGGTACCGATGATGGGCACACCGGCTGCTTCCAGTGCGCGTGCCAGCTTGAGCGGTGTCTGACCACCAAATTGCACAATGACGCCTTTAGGCTGCTCAAGCGCAACAATCTCCAGTACGTCTTCCAGTGTCAGTGACTCAAAATACAGGCGGTCCGAAGTATCGTAGTCGGTCGAAACAGTCTCTGGATTACAGTTGACCATGATGGTTTCATAACCATCATCACGCAGCGCCAGCGCCGCATGTACGCAGCAATAATCAAACTCGATCCCTTGACCGATTCGGTTAGGGCCACCGCCCAAGATCATGATCTTGTCACGATTGCTTGGATTGGCTTCGCACTCTTGATCATAGGTTGAGTACATATATGCTGTCGTCGTCGAAAACTCTGCCGCGCAAGTGTCAACGCGTTTGTAGACAGGTCTGACATTCAGTGCATGACGGTGACTACGCACTTGTTTTTCTGTTTTATGCAGCAAGCGGGCAAGTCTCGAGTCAGAGAAGCCTTTTTGCTTGAGCTTGCGCATCTCAACGGCATCAATGTCCGACAGCGAGCGTTCTTTCAGCTCGTTTTCGATAGTGACCAGTTCCTCAATCTGAATCAGGAACCAGGGATCGATGTGTGTCAGTTGCTGAACCTCATCGAAACTCATGCCAAAACGCAGTGCATCAGCGACATACCAAAGGCGATCTGATCCAGGCAGTCGCAATTCACGACGCAAGGTCTCTGCCGCATTTTCATCAGCAAGATCCATAACTTCGGTCAGCCCGTCGCGATCGATTTCAAGACCTCTGAGTGCTTTCTGCAATGATTCCTGGAAGTTTCGACCAATGGCCATCACTTCTCCGACAGATTTCATTTGCGTGCTAAGGCGATTATCAGCCTGTGGGAATTTTTCAAAGGTGAAGCGAGGCACCTTGGTCACCACATAGTCGATGCTCGGCTCGAATGATGCCGGTGTCGCATTGCCGGTGATTTCGTTCTGCAACTCATCGAGCGTGTAGCCAACAGCGAGTTTGGCGGCGACTTTGGCAATCGGGAAGCCGGTCGCTTTGGAGGCCAGTGCCGATGAACGTGAAACACGCGGATTCATCTCGATGATGATCAAACGACCTGATTCCGGATTCACCGCAAACTGCACATTGGAACCGCCGGTATCCACACCAATTTCACGCAATACCGCCAGAGAGGCGTTACGCATGATTTGATATTCCTTGTCGGTCAGGGTTTGTGCTGGCGCCACGGTAATCGAGTCACCGGTGTGCACACCCATGGGATCGAGGTTTTCAATCGAGCAAATGATAATGGCGTTGTCCTTGCGGTCACGCACCACTTCCATTTCGTATTCTTTCCAGCCGATGATCGATTCTTCGATTAACAGCTCTTTAGTTGGGCTCAGGTACAAACCGCGCTGACAGATATCGATAAAGTCTTCACGATTGTAGGCAATACCACCGCCGCTGCCGCCCATGGTGAATGACGGACGGATAATCACCGGAAAACCGAATTTTTCCTGAACCGACAGCGCCTCTTCCAGTGAATGGGCAATGTCTGATTGCGGCATATCCAGACCGATCTTGCGCATCGCAGCACGGAACAGATCCCGATCTTCGGCTTTGTTGATGGCTTCGCTGTCTGCGCCAATCATTTCCACGCCGAATTTTTCCAGCACGCCGTGACGTTCCAAATCCAGTGCACAGTTCAGCGCTGTCTGGCCGCCCATGGTCGGCAAAATCGCATCCGGACGTTCAACTTCAATGACTTTGCTGACTGCCTGCCAGGTGACCGGCTCGATATAAGTCGCGTCGGCCATGTTGGGGTCAGTCATGATGGTCGCAGGGTTTGAGTTGACCAGAATTACGCGGTAACCCTCTTCCCGAAGCGCTTTACAGGCTTGGGCGCCTGAGTAATCAAACTCACAGGCCTGGCCGATGACGATCGGACCAGCACCGAGAATCAGAATGCTTTCAATATCAGTACGTTTTGCCATCTGGATTATTTACCTGTCGCGTGTTCGAGGAGGTCAATGAAGTGATCAAACAGAGGTGCGGCATCTTGCGGCCCTGGGCTGGCTTCCGGATGTCCTTGGAAGCTGAATGCCGGTTTGCTGACATGATGAATACCTTGCAAGGTGCCATCGAACAAAGAGCGATGAGTTGTTTGCAGGGTTTCTGGCAGACTGGCTTCGTCAACGGCAAAACCATGGTTCTGACTGGTAATCATCACCAGACCAGCGAGTAATTCCTGAACAGGATGGTTGGCACCGTGATGACCAAATTTCATCTTGACTGTTTTGGCACCACAGGCGAGCCCCAGCAACTGGTGCCCCAAGCAAATGCCAAAGATCGGCAAATCTTTTTCCAGAAAAGTCTGAATGGACTTGATTGCATAGTCGCATGGCTCAGGGTCACCCGGGCCATTGGAGAGAAAAATACCATCCGGATTCATGGCCAGCACTTCTTCAGCAGGTGTTTCTGCTGGCACCACTGTGAGCTTGCAACCACGTTCAACCAGCATCCGTAGAATATTTTTCTTGGCACCAAAGTCATACGCCACAACATGAAAACGCGGGGCAGCCGCTTGGCTCTGACCATCGATATGCCAGACACCCTGATCCCACTCGTAAGCGGTTTTGGTTGAGACCACCTTGGCCAAATCCATGCCTTTCAGGCCATCAAATGCTTTGGCTGCTGCAATCGCTGCGTCAACATCAATGTCGTCGCCAGCTACAATGCAGCCTTTCATCGCGCCTTTCTCACGCAACAGCCGCGTCAGGCTACGGGTATCAATACCGGCCAGACCGACAATATTGTGTCGCTCAAGGTAAACATCCAGCGCCTCTTCACTGCGCCAACTGCTGACCAGCGGCGACAGTTCACGAATAATCAGGCCGCTGGCAAATATCTGGTCCGATTCTTCGTCCTCGATATTTACACCAACGTTGCCGATATGAGGATAAGTCAGTGTGACAATCTGGCGGCAGTATGAGGGATCAGTCAAAATCTCCTGATAGCCCGTCATTGCGGTATTAAAAACGACTTCACCGACCGATTGACCCACCGCGCCAATCGATTCGCCGTGATAGACCGTGCCATCTTCAAGAGCAAGCAGCGCACCTGTTCGCAAGGGGAACCTCCACCAGATAGAAAGAATGGGGTTAGCGATACGTTCACCCCGGACAAATCCTGTTAATTTTATCGTAACCGGGCATATCGCGTCCACGGTAAACGATGACAAGTCACCAGTGCAGCGTTAGTATTGGGGCCAAAGCACTACAGTAATCAAGAGCATTCATGAGTCAGTAT
The DNA here is from genome assembly GCF_000349205.1 of Methylophaga lonarensis MPL. Lineage (GTDB taxonomy): Bacteria > Pseudomonadota > Gammaproteobacteria > Nitrosococcales > Methylophagaceae > Methylophaga > Methylophaga lonarensis. The sequence goes on from NZ_APHR01000047.1 coordinate 10,979, forward strand.
AACTTTATTTCCAGTCGTTTCCCGCAACATCGGCCAAGGCGTCTGCGCAAGGATGACTTCTCACGTCGACTGATCCGGGAAAATAATTTAACTGTGGATGACCTGATTTATCCCTGCTTTGTCCTGGAAGGCCACAACCAGCGACAAAGTGTTGCCTCCATGCCCGGCGTCGAAAGACTCAGCATCGACTTGTTACTCAAAGAAGCTGAACTCGTCCACTCACTGGGCATTCCGATGATGGCACTGTTTCCCGTGACACCCAGCGAAAAAAAATCATTGGATGCTGCTGAAGCGTTTAACCCGGACGGGCTTGCACAACAAGCAGTTCGTGCACTCAAGCGCGAATTCCCTGAATTAGGCGTCATGACAGATGTAGCGCTCGATCCATTCACAACACATGGTCAGGATGGCTTGATTGATGATCAGGGATACATCATCAACGACGAGACGGTTGCCGTGCTTATCAAACAAGCGCTATCACATGCTCAAGCCGGCGCTGATGTTGTCGCGCCTTCAGATATGATGGACGGACGCATTGGTGCAGTTCGTAATGCCTTGGAAATGCAGGGGTTTATTCACACCCGAATCATGGCCTACTCGGCAAAATACGCATCCAGTTTTTACGGACCCTTCCGCGATGCCGTCGGCAGTGCCGGCAATCTGGCTGGCGGCAACAAGTTCAGTTACCAAATGGATCCTGCCAACACTGACGAAGCGCTGCACGAAGTGGCACTGGATATTCAGGAAGGTGCGGATATGGTGATGGTGAAACCCGGGATGCCCTATCTTGATGTGCTTTATCGGGTTAAACAAACCTTTGGCAAACCCACCTTTGTCTATCAGGTCAGTGGTGAATACGCCATGCTCAAAGCCGCCATTCTCAATGGCTGGCTTACAGAAGAAGTAATCACCGAAAGCCTGCTGGCATTTAAACGTGCAGGGGCTGATGGCATCCTGACCTACTTTGCCAAGGATGTTGCCGAAAAACTCAAATCATCCGTTTGACTCTCATCACCGCGAGCCCCCCAACTTAATCCGTCATCGCGAGGCCACAGGCCGCGGCGATCCAGCTCCTGCCTTTCCGACCCGCACTGGATTGCTTCGCTATGCTCGCAATGACGGGTTTGTGGAAAACCCGCTTTTTTCCATCTATCGCATCTCCAGCTTAAACCGTCATCGCGAGGCCACAGGCCGTGACGATCCAGCTCCTGCCTTTCCGGCCCGCACTGGATTGCTTCGCTGTGCTCGCAATGACGGGTTTGTGGAAAAACGGATTTTTCCTTCTATCACATCTCCAGCTTAAACCGTCATCGCGAGGCCACAGGCCGCGGCGATCCAGCTCCTGCCTTTCCGACCCGCACTGGATTGCTTCGCTGTGCTCGCAATGACGGATTTGTGAGAAACCTGCTTTTTTCCATCTATCGCATCTCCAGCTTAAACCGTCATCGCGAGGCCACAGACCGTGGCGATCCGGCTCCTGCCTTTCCGACTTGCACTGGATTGCTTCGCTATGCTCGCAATGACGGATTTGTGGGAAACCTGCTTTTTTCATCTATCGCATCTCCACCTTAAACCTTCATCGCGAGGCCACAGGCCGTGGCGATCCAGCTCCTGCCTTTCCGACCTGCACTGGATTGCTTCGCTGTGCTCGCAATGACGGATTTGTGAGAAACCTGCTTTTTTCCATCTATCGCATTTCCACCTTAAACCGTCATCGTGAGGCCACGGGTCGTGGCGATCCTGTGCCTGCCTGTCAAACCCGCACTCCACGTTGTACGCAACGTCTGTAAGTAAAAGGCAAACAAAAACAATTTAATCATCATGATCCAGCCCCTTATCCTAAAATTCGATAAACTGAACAGAACTTTCATATGGATATGAGGTTACTCAAATGCAAAAACTGCCTTGCGTGTATATTCTTACCAACCGAAGGAACGGCACTCTCTATACAGGCGTAACGTCGAATCTGCCCCATCGTATCTGGCAACATAAAAACTCTGTGATTGACGGCTTTTCAAAACGATATGCAACGCATCAGCTTGTTTTCTATGAAACTCATGAGTCCATGGAATCAGCAATCCTTCGAGAGAAACAAATAAAATCCGGCTCGAGAAAGCGGAAGCTCGAACTGATTGAAGCATTTAATCCGAGGTGGGAGGATTTGTATAACTCGATTCTGTGACTGGCAATTAATCACCATTGGCAATGCGTCAGACATAATCCTCTTCGCCGTCATCGCGAAGCCAAAGGCTGTAACGATCAAGCTCCCACCTTTCCGACCTGCACTGGATTGCTTCGCTATGCTCGCAATGACGGGTTTGCCGGAAACCGCTTTTTTCCATTTATCGCATCTTCACCTTAAACCGTCATCGCGAGGCCACAGGCCATGGCGATCCAGCTCCTGCCTTTCCGATCCGCACTTGATTGCTTCGCTATGCTCGCAATGACGTATTTGCGGGAAACCTGTTTTTTCCATCTATCGCATCCCCACCTTAATCCGTCATCGCGAGGCCGCAGGCCGTGGCGATCCAGCTCCTGCCTGTCAAACCCGCACTGGATTGCTTCGCTGTGCTCGCAATGACGGATTTGTGGGGCAATTATCTTTGCGTCCACTGCACCGACAAATTAAACCGTCATCGCGAGGCCGCAGGCCGTGGCGATCCAGCTCCTGCCTTTCAGACCCGCACTTGATTGCTTCGCTATGCTCGCAATGACGGGTTTGCCGGAAACCGCTTTTTTCCATTTATCGCATCTTCACCTTAAACCGTCATCGCGAGGCCGCAGGCCGTGGCGATCCAGCTCCTGCCTTTCCGATCCGCACTTGATTGCTTCGCTATGCTCGCAATGACGGATTTCTGGGAAACCTGTTTTTTCCATCTATCGCGA
>NZ_APHR01000048.1 GCF_000349205.1 Methylophaga lonarensis MPL
CCCAACAGGGTGTTCCGGACGGTTTTTGGAAGGTGTTGWGWTGATGATTTCATTACGCCACCACTCCAAGGTGCTGGCGGCGACTTGCGGATCACTGATTTCATCGACAGCGTCGTCTACTTCCCGACAGAAAGCATACAAAGCCATGATGGCCTTGCGCCGAGGTTCAGGCAAAAACAGGAAGCTGTAATAAAAGCTGGAACCGCTCTTGGCGGCTTTGTCTCGGCAATACTGTTCAGGCGTCATCGTTTCAGTCTTTCAACCACTTTGCCGTTGAGCAAGTGGCTTTCGATGATTTCGTCAATATCGTTTTCGTTCTGATATTGATACCAGGTTCCTTCGGGGTAAATCACCATGACTGGACCAAGCGCGCAACGGTTGAGACAGCCTGCGTTGTTGACCCGTACTTTTTTCAGTTTCAGATCCTTGACCCGTTGCTTGGCATAGTCACGCAACTGCTGAGCGTTATTTGCCTGACAGCAGGGCGTGCCGTCATCACGCAGATGAGTACAAAAAAACAGATGATAGCGATAGAAGTCAGTCATAGCGGCTAAGAATAACCGACCCGTGAAAAACTAAAAAGCCTGCAATCAGTTCCGTGCGTCAAACTCATCCATGTGTTGTGCTCGGAAAGTCAGTACTTCGTCGAGAATCTTTTCAAACAGGGGAATCAGATCCGGATCAAAGTGCGAGCCAGCCTGTTGGCGTAAATACTGAAGCGCATCTTCAATTGGCCATGCCCGTTTGTAGGGTCGCTCGGATGTCAAGGCATCAAACACATCACAAATCGCGCAGATTCTGCCCTCGATAGGGATTTCCTCAGCCTTGAGACCGCGAGGATAGCCTGAGCCATCCCATTTTTCGTGATGGGTCAGTGCTATATTTCTGGCCATGCTTAGTAACGGAACATCGGTGCCAGCCAAAAGATCGGCACCAATATCTACGTGGGTTTTCATGATTTCCCATTCATCGTCATCAAGTTTTCCCGGCTTGAGCAGAATGTAATCAGGAATGCCGATTTTTCCGATATCGTGCATCGGTGCGGCAAGCTCAATACTGGCAGAGAATTTTTCACCCAGATTTGCAGCCTTGGCCAATAGCCCGGCAAAGTGGCTCATTCGCAAGATATGATTACCGGTTTCGTTATCCTTGTATTCAGCTGCGCGTCCTAGTCGGGCAATAATTTCCAAGCGGCTTTGTTCCAGTTCTTCGGTACGTTTGCGAACTTCGAGTTCCAGTTTCAGGTTGTGATCAAGTACCTGTTTGTGTAGCAGACGAACCTCAAGCAGATTTTTGATGCGTTGCAGTACTTCAAGCTGATCAAAAGGTTTGGTGATGAAGTCCTTGGCACCAGAACTGAGTGCGCGCCCTCTGGCTTCACTGGTCAATTCGGCAGTGAGGACCAGCACCGGTAGATAGTCATCGATCACGGCTTGCTGGAGAGCCTGCATCACCTGATAACCATCCATCACCGGCATCCGGATATCCAACAGCAGCAAGTCAGTCTGATGCTCGAAGTAACGTTCAGTGACCTGGGTTGGATCGGTGCAGGTGAAGATGTTGCGATAACCTGCCTGGCGCAGGATTTTTTCCAAAAGCTGGGTGTTTACCGCCTGGTCATCGACGATCAGAATATTGGCATCAAGAATCGCTTGGGTGTCGATCATGGCAGACCTTACAGAATTTGGTGTTGTGGGGCGTTGAGCAGATGCACTCATTGACGTCAGGCTGCGACTCAATTATGGAACCTTTTTGGTGCAAATGTCTATCTAAACCGTCGGCCGACACTGGCCGACTTAATAAGCACGTTCGACAGCAAAATCGGCAAGTGCTGAGAGTGCCTCTGTGTATTCAGAAGACGGTAAAGCGTTGAGTGCGGCTTGTGCCGCTGAAGCTTCCTGTCGGGCAATGGTAGCGGTGTATTTGATAGCACCCGTTGATTCGATAATCTCAACGATACTGTCGATCTGGTCGCGCTGGCCTTGTTCGATAGCGGTTCGAATCAGTTGTGCCTGCTCGCGGTTGCCATTTCGCATGGCATATATCAGCGGCAGTGTTGGTTTGCCTTCGGCCAGATCATCGCCAATGTTTTTACCAATAACGTCGCTGGATGCGCTGTAATCCAACAGATCATCGATCAACTGAAAAGCACTGCCCAGGTGCATGGCATAACTGGCCATGGCCTGTTCAACTTCTGGACGACTGTTGCTGATGACCGCACCGAGCTGTCCAGCAGCCTCAAACAGCTTGGCGGTTTTGTGGTGAATCACCTGAAGATAGCGGGATTCCGTAGTGTCTGCATCATGGCAATTGAGCAGCTGCAGTACTTCACCCTCTGCGATAATGTTGGTGGTGTGTGACAGAATTTGCATCACCTGCATGGATTGCAACTCCACCATCATCTCAAACGAGCGGGTGTAGAGAAAATCGCCGACCAGCACGCTGGCTTCATTACCCCACAGATTGTTGGCAGTCTGCTGACCGCGGCGCATATCGGAGTTATCCACCACATCGTCATGCAGCAAGGTCGCGGTGTGAATAAATTCGATAATCGTCGCAAGATTGATGTGTTGGCTGCCCTGGTAACCGCAGGCATGAGCACTCAGAATCGCGATAGCCGGACGTAAACGTTTTCCGCCACTATTGATAATGTAATGACCCAGTTGATTAATCAGCACAACTTCAGACTGCAGCCGTTGCTGGATCATCTGGTCAACCGCTTGCATATCATCCTGAATCAGAGCGTAAATGGATTGAATATCCACAGCGAGAGAAACTGCCTATAATGTTATGAAAACGCGTACTTTCTCACGCAGGACGATCATTCGCAAATATTTAAATACGGATTTGATCTCTGTTTGGAAACAGACTACAATTGCCGGTCTTTTGTTGGATTGTCCACAATAACTTTTTTTGGAGACAGCGATGTACGCTATTGTCGCGACGGGCGGTAAACAGTACCGAGTCAAAGAGGGCGAAAAGCTCCGTATTGAAAAATTGTCTGCTGAAGCCGGTGATACGGTTGAGCTGGACAAGGTTCTGATGGTTGGTGAAGGAGACGATATCAAAGTCGGTGCTCCTTATCTTGAAGGCGCCAAAGTCACTGCAAAAGTTGCAGCGAATGGTCGTGCCGATAAAGTTAAAATCATCAAGTTCCGCCGTCGTAAGCACCATCGCAAGCAGATGGGACACCGTCAGGCGTTTACAGAAATCGAAATCACAGGCATTACTGCCTGAGACTCTCTGAAGTAAGAGGAAATATCTAATGGCTCACAAGAAAGCTGGTGGTAGTACCCGAAACGGTCGTGATTCAGAATCCAAACGCCTGGGCGTAAAACGTTTCGGCGGTGAAGCAGTTCTGGGCGGCAACATCCTGGTTCGTCAACGTGGTACCCGTTACCATGCTGGTACCAATGTTGGTGTTGGTCGTGACCACACACTGTTTGCAACAGCAACTGGCAAGGTTTTGTTCGAAACCAAAGGCCCAAACAACCGTACTTACGTAAGCGTTGTTGCTGAATAAAACGAATTGTTCGCCCATCTGGGGCAAACAGCTAAAAGCCCCGCTGATGCGGGGTTTTTTGTATGTGGAGTTTATACTCCGGAATTGATTTACTGGTTGGCACAAAATGAAATTTGTTGATGAAGCGGTTATCAAAGTCAGCGCAGGTGCCGGCGGTAATGGTTGCCTGAGTTTTCGCCGCGAAAAGTTTATCCCCTTTGGTGGTCCTGATGGCGGCGATGGCGGCGATGGTGGCGATGTCTACCTGATTGCTGACTCTCAGGTGAATACGCTGATTGATTTTCGATACCAGCGTAACTTTAAAGCCCAACGAGGCGAGCACGGCCGTGGCCGTCTGTGCAGTGGTGCCCGTGGTGAAGATCTGGTGATCAAAGTGCCAATTGGCACTGAGGCCTGGGATGACGATACCGATGAGCTGATTGGCGATCTGACCAAACACGGTCAGAAACTGATGGTGGCCAAAGGTGGTTGGCACGGGCTGGGCAACGCCAGATATAAATCCAGTATTAACCGGGCGCCACGTCAAACCTCTGATGGAACACCTGGCGAAGAGCGTACACTCAGACTTGAAATGAAGCTGTTGGCAGACGTTGGTTTGTTGGGTTTGCCTAATGCTGGCAAATCGACCTTCATCAGTCAGGTTTCTGCCGCGCAGCCAAAAGTGGCAGACTATCCATTTACCACCCTGTACCCAAATCTTGGCGTGGTCACCATGAAAGATGTTCGCAGTTTTGTGATTGCGGATATTCCCGGACTTGTTGAAGGTGCAGCAGAAGGTGCGGGTCTCGGCATTCAGTTTTTACGCCATCTCAGCAGAACCCGTCTATTGCTTCACCTTGTTGATATGGCACCTGTGGATGTTGAGCAGGATCCGGTCGAAAGTGTTGAAATTATCAACCGTGAGCTGGAACGCTATAGCCGTGAGCTGGGTAGTCAGCCACAGTGGCTGGTGTTGAATAAGATGGATCTGGTGCCAGAAGATATTCGTGATGAACTCAGGCAAGACATGCTGTCCAGGCTTGACTGGCAAGGGCCTGTGTATCAGATCAGTGGCATGACTGGCGAAGGCTGTGCTCAGCTGTGTGAGGCGGTCATGGAATATCTGGAAGCTTCTAGGGAAACTGATCCTGATTCGGTTGAATCTGTTGAGGAATAAACATTGTCCAACCCACATCAGCAGCTCGTTACTACCAAACGCTGGGTTATCAAGATCGGCAGTGCCTTACTGACGCGCGTTGGTGAAGGCCTGGATCTGGAGCGGATTCGCTGGCTTAGTGGTGAGATTGCTGCCTTAAGAGCACAAGGCAAGGAGATCGTGCTGGTCACTTCGGGCTCTGTTGCGGCAGGCATGCAGCAGTTGGGCTGGCGCAAAAGACCGCACACGCTGCATCATTTGCAAGCTGCGGCCAGTGTCGGTCAGATGGGGCTCATTCATGCCTATGCAACCGAGTGTGGACAGCATGGAATTCACACGGCCCAGATATTATTGACGCACTCTGATCTTTCCAATCGTGAAAGACATCTCAACGCGCGCAGTGCTCTGCAAACATTATTGTCTCTAGGCATTTTGCCAGTAGTGAATGAGAACGATGCCATTGCCACCGAAGAAATTCGTTTTGGTGATAACGACACACTCGCGGCAATGACTGCCAATCTGGTTGAAGCCGAGGTATTAGTGATTCTCACCGATCAGGACGGCCTGTTTGATGCGGATCCAAGAATCAACCCTAACGCCCGTTTGATCGCCGCATCTGCAGCCAGCAATCCAGCATTGGATGCCATGGCCGGTGGCAGTAAAGGAGAACTTGGACGAGGAGGCATGACCACCAAGTTGCTGGCAGCGCGTCGCGCTGCGCGTAGTGGTGCAATGACCGTGATTGTCTCTGGCAAGCATCCGGACAATCTGCGCATGTTGGCCGCAGGCAATGGTGTCGGCACTTTACTATGGCCTGACAACAAACCAATCAAAGCACGTCAGCAATGGTTGGCAGGACATTTGATGCCAAAAGGTCAACTGGTCCTGGACGATGGTGCGGTGGCAGTGATTCGTCAGCAAGGACGCAGTGTACTTCCTGTTGGCGTCAAGCAAGTGCTGGGTGATTTTACTCGCGGAGAACTGGTGATTTGTACTGATCAGGAAGGTCACGAGATTGCCCGTGGCCTGGTGAATTACAGTGCTAAAGAAGCAGCCGTTATCAAAGGTCAATCGAGCCAGGCGATTGAGAGTCTATTGGGATATATTGACGAGCCAGAATTGATCCATCGCGATAATCTGGTGGTGACTGGCTGAAATTCAGACATAAAAAAACCGGCGCTGAGCCGGTTTTTTTAATTTTACTGTTGTTCGCTTACATTGCACGAACAGCGTTGTTCAAACGGCTTTTGCCGCGAGCTGCTGTGTTTTTGTGAATGATGCCTTTACGCGCCATGCGATCCAGAACTGGGACAGCAGCTTGGAAGGCAACAACAGCTTGTTCTTTGTCGCCGGCTACAATCGCTTTTCTGAGCGCTTTGATTTTAGTGCGCATTGCAGAACGTTGACTGGCATTGCGCTGACGGTGAACTTCCGCTTGACGAGCGCGTTTTTTTTGCTTGTGCTGAGTTTGCCAAAGTGCTTCTCCTAAAATTCAGCTATCTGTACATTGAACCCGATATTATCCGTATTTTGAATCGCTTTGTAAATGTTAATATGAAGAAATTTTCAATATTGGGAACATCATGCGCATCATCACAGTAAATGTTAACGGAATTCGTGCCGCAGCACGTAAAGGTTTTTTTGATTGGTTGGCCAAGCAGAATGCCGATGTCGTCTGCATCCAGGAAACCAAGGCGCAACTGCCGCAACTGGATGATCCCATTTATCACCCGACCGGCTATCACTGTTTTTATCACGATGCTGAAAAGAAGGGCTACAGCGGCGTTGCCATCTACAGTCGTCAAGCGCCTGATGAAGTCATTGTGGGTATGGGCAATGAAGAATTTGATGCAGAAGGGCGTTATATCGAAGCGCGTTTTGGCCAATTGAGTGTGGTGTCTTTATATTTGCCATCAGGCTCTTCCAGCGAGGAACGTCAACAAGCCAAATACCGATGTATGGCGTTTTTTGAGAACAAGATGCAGGAAATGGTCGATTCCGGCCGGGACTACGTTATTTGCGGTGACTGGAATATTGCTCATAAAAACGAGGATATTCGTAACTGGAAAGGCAATCAGAAAAACTCCGGGTTTTTGCCGGAAGAGCGCGCCTGGCTGGATAAGTTATTTGACGAGATGCATTTTGTTGACGCATTCCGTGAACTGCCTCAAGCAGAACACGAGTACACCTGGTGGTCCAACCGTGGTCAGGCCTGGGCCAATAATGTCGGTTGGCGTATTGACTATCATGTGCTCAGCCCAGGCCTCAAGGGTAAGGTGAAGGCGACCGAGATTTATCGCGATGAACGCTTTTCTGATCATGCACCATTGACCGTGGATTACGAGTTGTCGGCTTAAGAAATCAAACGGCTTGAAGTGTAGCTTGAGCTGAGGTAACTGAAGTGTAAGGTTTGGTTTTATCGCTGCCGCTGGGCGTTCATTTCTTTTGCGTGCCCAAAAGAAACGAACCAAAGAAAAGGGCACCCGATATTGCTTGATTCCAAAAACCAGCCTTGTTTTATGGCGTGGTCGAAAATTGATTCGTGGCATCCATGCCACTCACCCTTCGGGCACCTTCGGCGTCCAAATTTGTTCCAGACAAATTTGTCGCTGCGCTCAAACACTCGACCACTTAACCCATAAAACAAGGCTGGTTTTTGGCGGCAATAAACGGGGAGCAGGGTGCACTTGTGCTAGGTTTGGTCTGTACTTCGTAAGTCTACAGTCGACTAGACTAATAAATCGATGCGACAACGCAGCGAATCACGCCGTAGTCATAGGCTTCATCCAATGCCTGAAAAATTGCTTTCAGGCTGTCGGCCTCGTCACCCAGCGATTCAATGGTGCTGATGATTTCATTGATTTGACTGTCTTCCAGATCCAGCACTTTGGTCACATCCAGCAAACCAGCTTCAATGCCATCAGATAGATGGCTGTATACCGTGCTGACCTTGAGTTCGCGCTGCTTGGCAATCTGCTCGGGCTTTAAGCCTTGTTCGTGCAAAATCAGGGTTTGATTGACGGTGTCACGCAAGCCGTTATTCAATAACTCCGATAACGGATGTTGTTGAACGATATCCAAAAACTGCTGACCATAACGCTCCAGCTTTTGAGTGCCAATGCCGGAAATACGCGCCATCGCTTGCATATCTTGAGGCCGGGCCAAACACATTTCCTGCAAAGTGGTGTCATGAAAAATCACAAACGGCGGCACACCGTTTTGCTTGGCGATATCGGCACGTAGCTGGCGTAATGCTTCCCATAGCGCCTGATCCTGTGGTCGCACTGCAGCTTGTTTTTTATCCTTTTTACTTAGCGTTTGTTTGGCCTGCTGTTTGCGCAACAGCAGCTTTTGTTCGCCACGTAAAACTGCCCGACATTTTTCGGTCAGGCGCAACGCGCCATAGCGGGTAATATCAATATCCAGATAACCCATGGCGATCAGTTGACGAAAAATGCCGCGCCATTGGGTTGCGGTCAGTTCTGCGCCAATGCCATAAGTGCTTAATTTCTCATGCTGATTGTTTTTGATGCGTTCATCATCACTACCGATCAGCACATCAATTAAATAGTTCACACCAAAGCGTTGTTCGGTGCGATAGACACACGACAAGGCCTTCTGGGCGATTTCCGTGGCATCAAAATTTTCCGGCGGATTCAGGCAGTTATCACAATTGCCACATTTCTGCGCGGAGTCTTCATCAAAATAGGCAAGCAAGGCATGCCGCCGACAATGGATGGATTCACATAAACCCAGCATCGCATCCAGCTTGTGATGTTCAACCCGCTTAATCAGGTCGGGCGCGTCAGAATCCTGCATAAACTGACGCAGGGTAATGACATCCTGCAGGCCATAGGCCATCCAGGCATTGGCCGGTAAGCCATCACGCCCGGCGCGGCCGGTTTCCTGATAATAGGCCTCAATATTTTTGGGCAAGTTCAAATGCGCGACAAAACGCACATCGGTTTATCAATGCCCATGCCAAAGGCAATGGTCGCCACAATAATGACGCCTTCCTCACGTAAAAATCGCTGTTGATGCTGTGCCCGCAGTTCGGTTGATAAACCCGCGTGATAGGGCAGCGCCACTCGACCCTGTTCGCTCAGCCAGTCGGCAATTGCTTCCACTTTCTTGCGCGACAGGCAATAGACAATGCCGGCATCATGGGCATGCTGGCTTTCAATAAACTGCCAAAGTTGTTGTTTGGCCTGACCGGACTCTGCAATGGCGTAAAAAATATTGCTGCGGTCAAAACTGTTCAGATAGACGCTGGCTTGATGCAGATTCAGTTGCTCGATGATTTCAACGCGGGTGCGCTTGTCGGCAGTGGCCGTCAGTGCAATGCGCGGAATAGTTGGAAAGCGCTCATGCAAGATGCGCAGTTGCTGATACTCGGGACGGAAATCATGGCCCCATTGCGACACACAATGCGCTTCATCAATGGCAAATAAAGCGATATTGCTGCGCGAAAGTATCGAAAGCGTGCGTTCATTTAACAAGCGTTCCGGCGCGATATACAGCAGATCCAGCTCACCGGATTGCAGTTGCGTCTCGATTGCGCTGGCCTGTGTAGCGGACAGTGTTGAGTTCAAAAAGGCAGCCTTGACCCCCAGTTGCTGCATCGCCATGACCTGATCCTGCATCAAGGCAATCAACGGCGAGACCACAATACCCGTGCCGGGACGAATCAATGCCGGGATCTGATAGCACAAGGATTTACCACCGCCGGTCGGCATCAATACCAAGGCATCACCGCCGGCGATTACCTGCTCAACAATGGTTTGCTGGTTATGCCTGAAATCGTTGTAACCAAAAACATTTTGCAGCACTTCCTGTGCAGGTTTTCCGACGGTATCCATGTGTCATCGCACCAATTAATCAAAAACTCATTATGGCAAATTGCCACGCATCGAACAGCCGCATTCACCGATAAATTCGGCTTATGGCTCAGATACAGGCAAAATAGTCACTGTTTTCGCCAAGCGTGCGCTTTGGCAATCTCATCAACACAGGAAGCAACATGAAAGAAATTACAGTCGACAGCAATCCCAGCGAAGCCACATTAAAAAAACTGGGCGTTGAGCACTGGCCTACCTGGCAAAAAGAAGTGTCGGTATTCCCATGGGCATTTGTCACTACAGAAGTCGCTTATATCGTTGAGGGTGAATGTGTGATGACGCCTAATGATGGTGGCTCGGCAACAACATTCAAAGCTGGCGATTTGGTGGTATTCCCCAATGGCTATAAAGGCACCTGGGAAGTGAAACAGCCATTGAAAAAGCGTTTTAAACATCAAGACGGTAATTTTGTGAAATGTGCGCTTAGTCGCTTCAAGATTTTGAAAAACCGCTTGAAATCAAAGGGCTAATTCAAATTAAAGCCCGTTATTGCCGCTGAAACCCGTCATTCCCGCGTAGGCGGGAATCTTGTGGCGTCTAGGTTGGGTTGAGGTACGAAACCCAACAACGGAAGATGTTTGAGCTTTGAGGGTTTCGCCCTCTCGGGCGAGTTCATTTATTTTGCTTGTCCAAAATAAACGAACCAAACAAAAAGACAGCCCATGCTCGCCCTGCGGGTTCCCTGCGCTTCTCGATCAGTTTGGAACATGACGAAAATTGATTCGTGACATCCATGTCACTCACCCTGCGGGCGCCTACGGCGTCCAAATTTGTTCCAGACAAATTTGTCGCTGCGCTCAGACACTCGTCATGTTTGATCCAAACTGCTCTGCGATGCTCGGCTTCGCATTAGGGCGCTAGGGAAAGCCTCTGAGGTTCGCGACACCCCCCCCCCTTTTGTGCTGCCGATAAAAATGGCTCTCTCAGGATCAGAAATCGGAATGTTTGAGCGCAGCGAGTTTTTTCGATTTCCCTGAGATAGTCATTTTTATCGGGAAGCCGCAGGCCAGCACAAGGGGTGCCCTTTCTTTTGGTTCGTTTTCTTTGGGCAAACAAAGAAAATGAACGCCCAGCGGCAGCGAATGGGCTTGGGAGTATATTCCAGACCGTTGGGTTTCGTGCCTCAACCCAGCCTATGAGCTATGTTGGATTTGTAAGCTCAAAACTAAACGTGCATTTGAGTTTGAGGTGACCAACAATCCAAAACGTGAAAACCTATAGGCTCATCTTTGAATTGACGATGATCAATCACTGGTCGAACCTTGAATACAATGCCTTCGGTATCAAAAAACTGTTTGATTTTTGGTCTAAGACTTTCATCCCAAGTTACCGGGTATCTACTGTTACCAGTAATAATATGTGCTCGGTGAGATGTTATTGCAGCCATATCTAGTCTTCCAACAACCTCAATTTGTGTCGCAAGTTCCTCTTTTTGTGATCCCGTAATTTCACGATCTTTTGTTGTTAGCTTCGTTCGCAGTTTTTGATGATTTAAATCAATCTCTGAGATATTGCTGCCATCAATACCATTTATTAACCTGTCTAAAGCTGACTTTGTAGAGTCTGCACCGATAATAAACTGAGGATTGGTCAGGTTGATATTTCCTGTTTTTATATCGTAAGTGACGCTTTTATCTAGGTGAATACTTTGATCAATATGGATGGTTGGTTTGAGACCAGCTTGAAGAATAGTAGTAAGAGCTCTTCTAAGGTCCACGACACCATTAATCAGCTTTGAAATTACCGATGCTAGCTGGTTGCCACCATCAGAAACGGCTGCAGCAATCAATAGTTCGTGGTTTTCCAAAATAAAGTTAAGAATTATTTCAACTGAACCCTCATTTACTTCAACTTTGTACTTAACATCATTTTTTACGCGATCAGTAAGTGTCTTCTGACCAATAGCAAGTGGCAGCAAATGATCTACGATCATCCTGTAGTTAGTGATAACAAGTTCAAAAGATCGAAGATCAAAGGAGCCATCTGAAAAAGCGTCACCTTGAGCGTAAAGTAAAATCCCGGTTTCTGAAGTTCTGGCCATGTGTACGCCCCATGCTTTAATTTTTAATATCGTCTTGTATGCGAATTTGTCCTAAAGATATCTTTCACATACTCAATGAATTAACAACATCGAACTTATTTTCATCACAAAAGTAACAGGTTTGTTGGTCTAAAATACATGATTAAATGTTAAATCCAACTGCGCCTGCCCGTTATCATCAACCACCGGCGCCTCAAACCCACTCAAACTTAACCCCACCAGTCTAACCGGTTGATGCCCTGCTTCAGTTCTTGCCAGCAGCGCTGGAATCCATTCCTGCAAATCAGCAAAGCCAATACTGTGATCTAAAGTTTGTGACCGGGTGACTTGCTGAAAATTGGCATATTTCACTTTGACGGTGACGGTTTTTCCCTTTAATTGATGTTTCGACAGGCTTTCCAGTACCTGCTCGGCCAGCTCGAGAAGAATCTGGGTGAGCTCGGGTACAGACAGAATATCCTCAGCAAAGGTAGTTTCCTTGCCCAGTGACTTGCGGATGCGTTGACTGCGTACCGGACGTTCATCAATCGCGCGGGCGATGTTGAAATAATACTGGCCGGATTTGCCAAAATGTTCAGTGAGTTCAACCAGCGATTTTTGTCGTAAATCATGGCCGGTATGGATGCCGAGCTTTTTCATCTTGGCTTCGGTGGCCGGGCCGATACCGTGAAATTTGCCGATGGGCAGTGTGCTGACAAACTGTTCACCTTGTTCCGGGCGGATCAGATACAAGCCGTTGGGTTTATCCATATCGGAGGCAATTTTGGCGAGAAATTTATTGTAGGAGACACCGGCAGAGGCGGTGAGTCCGGTTTCTGCGAGGATTTCCTGTTTAATGGCTTTGGCGATTAAGGTGGCAGATCCATTAAAGGCTTCGGTGTAGGTGACATCCAGATACGCTTCATCGAGCGACAATGGTTCGACCTGTGAGGCATAGCGCCAGAAGATTTCACGAATTTGTTGTGAGACTTCACGGTAGGCTTCAAAGCGGGGCCGAACAAAAACGGCCTGTGGGCACAGCCGGTAAGCGCGAGAACAGGCCATCGCTGAATGAATGCCGAATTTGCGTGCTTCATAACTACAGGCTGCCACCACACCTCGGCTATCCGGCTGGCCACCGACAATCAGCGGTTTGCCCCTGAGTTCAGGAAAATCACGTTGCTCAACCGACGCAAAAAAAGCGTCCATATCGACATGAATGATTTTGCGTTGTTTGGCCATGATTCTCAGTGCGAATGTTTCTCGTTATTTTCTCACACTCGCCGTGCACAATGTCACTGCGAGAGTGCCCTTGATTACCTTGCATGGATTTCAGAGTGGATTGCGGCAAGCGTCAATGTTACTTTAGGGCCTGTTGATCTCGGGTGTCCGGGTAAGCTGCTGACAGATGTTCAACAGACCCTGACCAATTCAATCACATCGGTGAGTTTAGTTTGATTGCAAGTATTCGTTCCTGGCAGGAGAGCCTGAGGGCTTTTCTGACACCTCAAGTCGTGACCATGTTGTTTCTGGGTATCGCGGCTGGACTTCCGTTACTGCTGATTTTTTCTTCACTCAGCTTGTGGCTGCGTGAAGCTGGCGTTGATCGCAGTGCGGTGACGTATTTCAGCTGGGCAGCCTTAGGCTATTCATTCAAGTTTGTCTGGGCACCTTTGGTGGATGTCTTGCCGCTTCCGTGGCTTAGCAAGCTGCTTGGCCGACGACGAAGCTGGATGTTGCTGTCGCAGTTGATGATCATTGCTTCCATTTTGTTGATGTCATTCATCGATCCTCAGCAAAATACTTTGACCTTGATGGCCATTGCCGCCGTGCTGCTGGGGTTTTCCTCGGCGACCCAGGATGTGGTGATTGACGCCTATCGCATCGAATCTGCCGATCCAGAACTGCAAGGGCTGATGTCGGCGACCTATATTGCCGGCTATCGAATCGGCATGCTGATCGCAGGCGCAGGCGCATTGTTTCTGGCCAGTCACTTTGGCACTTCTTTTGGCGATTACCAATATCAGGCTTGGCAAAATACCTATCAACTGATGGCGATGACCATGTTGATTGGCGTGGTCACCACCTTGTTGTGTCGTGAACCCAAGCTTAACCATGCGGTATATGACTCGCCGGCTCAGCATTACATGGGATTGCTGTTAACCTTCGCGCTGGCCGTGGCCGGTTTTGTGGCAGTGTTTTATTTCAGTGCTGATTATGCCGCGCAGGCTAAAGCAGTGCTTTCGGCCCATGTCTATAACTACGAACTGGCGGCAGTGATTGTTGAGTTTCTGCGAATGCTTGGCGGCCTGTCTGTGGCGGTTTTGATCTCGGTAGTGTTGATACGTACGCCGGTGGTCGATGCGGATTTGGTGGTGCGTAGCTATGTTGACCCGGTGCGTGACTTTTTCAGCCGTTATGGGCTTTCCATGGCTTTGTTGTTATTGGCGCTGGTCGGGCTTTATCGGATTTCAGACATCGTGCTTGGCGTCATTTCCAATGTGTTTTATCAGGACATGGGCTACAGCAAAAACGAGATTGCCACGGTGGTCAAAACCTTTGGTCTGTTTATGACGATTGCCGGTGGATTTTTGGGCGGTATTCTGTCGATGCGTTATGGCGTGATGCGAATTTTGTTTCTGGGTGCAGTCTTGTCGGCGGCGACCAATCTGCTGTTTATGCTGTTGGCGCAAACAGGCTATGACATTGTCATGTTGTACATTGTGATTTCGGCTGACAACCTTTCTGCTGGTCTTGCCAGTGCTGCGTTTATCGCCTTTTTGTCCAGCCTGACCAATATTTCCTTCACCGCAGTTCAATATGCCATTTTCAGCTCATTGATGACCTTGTTGCCGAAGATATTGGGCGGATATTCAGGTTCGATGGTCGAAACCATGGGCTATGAACAGTTCTTTTTATTGACCGCTTTATTGGGTGTGCCGGTGTTGCTGCTGATCGCCATGGCCGCCAAGCGCTTCCGTTTGCAAGCAGTCGCTCAGTGAAAATCTGGCTGACGCTGCTTATGGTTGGCCTGCTTGTCTGGCAGTGTCGACCTGAAGCAGAAGTCATTCTTGGTCCAGGGGTGAAGGCTGCTGCCGAACCTGTGCAACAACTGATGCAGCAGGCGCAGCCGTTTGGCCTGAAGGGTTACATGGTGACGCCACTTGCCACATTCAGTCTTGAAGCAAAAGTACTGGCAAAAAAGCGTTACCGTATTGGTAGAGAAAGCGATCTGTCGCCTTATGATCTGGCCCTTGGTTGGGGGCAAATGTCTGATGAAGCGGTGCTTGAGCACATTGAGATCAGTCAATCAGGTCGATGGTACCGTTGGCGAACCCAGAATTTTCCGATTCCGCGACGAGCGATTGAGAGACAAAGTGCCAATATGCACTTGGTCCCGGCAGATAATGCTGTTTTGCAGACCTTGAAACAGATTCAGCCAGGGCAAGTCATTGCCTTGCAAGGTAAATTGATTCGGGTCGATGCCGCAGATGGCTGGCACTGGAAAAGCTCATTGACCCGCGAGGATACGGGTCATGGTGCCTGTGAACTGGTGTATGTGACCGGCCTGAATATTGTGGCCGGTCACTAAGCATTCAGCGATTCGGGACTGAACCTGCAGGTCAGTTTGCCAACTGGTAACAGGGTTTGTATTCCTTTTCACCCTGACCCAGCTTCATGCGTTGTTCGCGCACAAAAATCCTTAATAAATCATCAATAGCTGACAGCAACTGTGGATCGCCATTGATCTGATATGGGCCATGCTCGGCTACTTCACGAATGCCAAAGGTTTTGACGTTGCCAGCCACAATGCCGGAAAAAGCGGCGCGAAGCTGACTGGCCAGTTCATGTTTTGGCATATCGCGATCCAGTCTCAATGCTGCCATATTCTCATGCGTCGGTGAGAACGGATGTTGCAGCATCGGATCGATATGCAACTGCCAATTAAAGTAGTAGGCATCCTGGGTTTCATGTCGATATTGGTGCACATTATCCACGGCATCACGCATGGTTTTGGCCACCTTGTCAGGCTGGCCAATAATGATTTCGTAGAACTCACTGATCTCGTCGCCGAGGCATTGACGCAGAAACTTGTCGAGAATATTGAAGTATTCCCGACAGCTTTCCGGCCCGGCAAATACCAGTGGCAGTCCCTGAGAGTTATCCGGGTGCAGCAGAATGCTCAGCAGGTAGAAAATTTCTTCAACGGTGCCAACTCCGCCAGGAAAGACAATAATGCTATGGCCTAATCTGACAAAGGCTTCCAGGCGTTTTTCGATATCAGGCATGATCACCAGTTCGTTGACGATGGCATTGGGTGATTCCGAGGCGATGATGCCGGGTTCGGTAATACCGATATATCGACCATCCTTGATTTGTTGTTTGGCATGACCAACGGCCGCTCCCTTCATCGGGCCTTTCATTGCGCCGATGCCACAGCCGGTAATGATATCCAGTCCGCGTAAGCCCAGTTCATAGCCGACGTGTTTGGCATAGTCATATTCTTCGCGCGGTATTGAGTGACCGCCCCAGCAAACGACCAGATTCGGTGTGATATTGGGTTTGATGACACCGGCATTACGCAAAATGTGAAAAACGATATCGGTCAGCTGTGCCGAGCTGGCAAGTTCGGACTGAAATGCCAGGATCTTGAAGTCGGTATAGAGAATATCTCGCAGCGCTGACGAAATATGTTCCTGAATACCGCGAATGATTTTGCCATCGACAAACGATTGAGCTGGCGCGTTGTGTAACTCCAGCATAATGCCCCGGGCCTGAGGAATCAGTTTGATATCAAAGTCGGCAAACTGTTTGAAAATTTCCTCGGCATCATCCTGCTGGCTGTCGGTATTAAGAATAGCCAGCGCACAATCACGAAACAGGCGGTGCAGATCCTCACGTGAATGACTGAGCCTGAGAATTTCTTCGCGGGATAACAGATTAAGTGTTCTGAGGGGACGAATGGCCGTGTGCTGAATCTTGTTCATGAATTTCCTGTCGCTGTATGGAGTCTTTCTGAGAGACTTTGATGATTGACTGTGACTGAGTTTAACCGGGTTTCAACGGCTGAATTTTGCTGACAAAAAAGCCTCTGGTAACAGAGGCTTGTCTGGTGTACTGAGCAATGGCATTGCTTGTGTCAAATTAAAACGGAATGTCGTCGTCGTAGTAGTCATCGCTACCGCCACTGCCATAGTCCGGGCCTGCGGATGCCGAAGCGGGTTGTGGTGAGCTGTTTCTCGGGGTAGAGGACCTTTGATCAAAGTTGTCCTGACTGCCACCACCGCTGCCCGCACCGCGACTATCCAGCATGGTCATTTCAGTGCCAACAATTTCGGTGGTGTATTGATCCTGCCCTTGCTGATTTTGCCATTTGCGGGTTTGGATACGACCTTCAATATAGACCTGCGAACCTTTATGCAGATATTGCTGGGCAATTTCACCCAGTTTGTTTCTCAAGACAACACGGTGCCATTCTGTGCGTTCCTGACGCTCACCGGTTTGCTTGTCACGCCAGGTTTCAGACGTGGCGATGCGTAAATTACAGATCGAGCCACCGTTTGGAAATGCACGACTTTCCGGTTCGGCCCCTAGTCTCCCTACCAGAATGACTTTATTGACGGACATGATGTGTTCCTCTGCTGGTCATACAAAAAGAATATTCTACGTGCTCTGAACACTGAACGCATCCAGAGCATCGGTATCGGTGTCATCGGGAGAGAATTTCACGTAGGCAACGCCTTCGTCAATCACCACCATAGTCTCAATCACACCGGGGATGGCGTTGATCTCAGCCATAATCCTGGGGGCGTTGGCTTGATTGAGGGGCTCAATGTGTAGAATCCGGCTGTTCAGGTGGCGAGGGGCCTGCATGGGTTTGACCAGCCACCACCAGAACAATGTGACGATTGCACCAAAAGCAAAAACAGCGTGAATATTCAGGTAGCTGTATATCAATCCGCCCAATGCGCCACCGAGAAAAGCGCCGAGGAATTGTCCGGTTGAATAAACACCCATGGCGGTGCCTTTGCAATCCAGCGGACTGATTTTGGACATCATCGATGGCAAGCTGGCTTCCAGCACATTAAATGCCGTGAAAAACAGCCATAACCCGGTCAATATCACAAAAGCGGTGCTGGGCAGAATGGCCCAGGACAGCTGAGCGATACCCAGTGCGACGATGGCGCCCAAAAACACCATTTTCATCTTGCGTTGTTTTTCGGCCAACAGAATGAATGGCACCATGCAAACAAAGGCGATCAGCATGATCGGTAAATACAGCAATGCATGCTGACTTCTCTCGACCCCAGCGTAGTGATGCAGCGCCATCGGCAAGGCAAAAAATGACAAAGTCAGCAGAAAATGCAGCGTACTGATGCTCAGCGCCAGCCGCATTAATTCGATATTGCCGAGCACTTTGCGAAACTGTTTTGGCATCGGTTCGACATCACGATGCACGATGCAACGTTGCGGGTTGGGCACCCAAAAATACAAGACGGCAATGCCCAGCATCGCCAACAGCGCGGTCAGCCAGAAAATTCCGGCCAGTCCCAGCCAGTGCTCAAGTGCCGCACCAGAAGCCAGCGCAACGGTGAATGACAGGCCGATGCTGATGCCGATACCGGCCATGGCCTTGGTGCGATGATCGTCTCGTGTCAGATCTGCGGTAAGTGCCATGACCGCAGCAGCAATGGCGCCACTACCTTGCAGCAGTCGTCCGAGAATCACGGTAAAGATGGAATCTGCCATAGCGGCAATAACACTGCCCATCGCAAATAACAGCAGACCAAAAGCGATGACTTTTTTGCGACCGATGCGGTCTGACAACATGCCGAAAGGGATTTGCAGCATGGCCTGGGTCAGGCCGTAAGCGCCAATAGCAAGCCCGACCAGCAGCGGTGTGCTGCCGCTGTATTGATCTGCGGCGACTGAAAATACCGGCAGGATCATAAAAAGGCCCAGCATTCGCAGGGCAAAAATGAGGGAGAGTCCGGAAATACTGCGCTTCTCCAGTGCAGTCATTGCGTCGGACGATGCTTGTCTTTGCGTCATGATAGGGGGACAGAGTATATTGATCCGTTTGATTTTACTACGGAATCACAATGAAAAATATCAATGTTCACGGGATGAAGCACATCAGCATTCGCGGAGCCCGCACACATAATCTGAAGAACATTGATCTGGACTTACCCAGAGATTCACTCATTGTCATTACCGGCTTGTCAGGTTCAGGAAAATCATCGCTGGCCTTTGATACGCTCTATGCCGAAGGTCAGCGTCGCTATGTGGAATCGCTGTCAGCCTACGCTCGGCAATTCCTGTCTATGATGGAAAAGCCGGATGTCGACCACATTGAGGGACTTTCTCCGGCAATTTCCATCGAACAAAAGTCCACTTCACACAATCCGCGCTCGACGGTTGGCACCATTACCGAGATTTACGATTACCTGCGTTTACTGTTTGCCCGGGCGGGTGAACCTCGCTGTCCCGAGCATCATTTGCCGCTGGCGGCACAAACAGTCAGCCAGATGGTGGATGCGGTGTTGAGTCAACCAGAAGGCAGCCGAATGATGCTGCTTGCGCCGGTGGTACAGGATCGCAAGGGCGAACATCGCGATGTGCTGGAGCAGCTCCGGGCTCAGGGTTTTGTGCGTGCCCGAGTCAATAATGAGGTCATCGAGCTGGATGCCGTGCCGGATCTTGAACTGCGCAAAAAACACACAATAGAAGCGGTGGTTGACCGCTTCAAGGTGCGAGCAGACCTGCAACAGCGACTGGCCGAATCCTTTGAGACAGCGCTGAAATTGTCAGATGGTGTCGCCAAAGTGGTGTCAATGGATGATGAATCGCAGCAGATGTTGTTCTCGGCAAGATTTGCCTGTCCTGAGTGCGGCTATTCGATTGCCGAACTTGAACCGCGCATGTTTTCCTTTAACAATCCGGCTGGCGCCTGTCCGACCTGTGACGGCTTGGGTATCAAACAGTTTGTGGATCCTGCGCGTGTAGTGGCGCATCCGGAATTGAGTCTGGCAGCGGGGGCCATTCGTGGCTGGGATCGTCGCAATGCTTATTACTACCAGATGCTGCAGTCTCTGGCACAGCACTACCAGTTTGACCTGGAGCAACCATTCGAGCAGCTTTCAGAGCAGATCAGACAGGTCATTCTTTATGGCAGTGGCAAAACAGAAATTGATTTCAGCTATCTGAGTGATCGTGGCAATCGAGTGACACGTAAACACCGCTTTGAGGGCATCATTCCCAATTTGCAGCGCCGCTATCAGGAGACAGAATCAGGCAGTGTGCGTGAAGAACTGGCTAAATTTCACTCCATCAGGGCATGTCCTGACTGCCAAGGTGCAAGGCTCAATGAAGCTGCACGCAATGTATTCATCAATCAGTCAAACCTGCCTGAAGTGACGCAATTGCCGATTGGTGAATGCAAACGCTTTTTTGAAACACTGACCTTGAACGGACAGCGTGGCGAGATTGCCGCAAAGATTATCAGCGAGATTTCCGCCCGCTTGAGCTTTCTGGTGAATGTGGGGCTGGATTACCTTAACCTGGCGAGAAGTGCGGAAACATTATCAGGCGGTGAGGCACAGCGTATCCGGCTGGCCAGTCAGATTGGTGCCGGTCTGGTTGGTGTCATGTACATTCTTGATGAACCCTCTATCGGCTTGCACCAGCGAGATAATGATCGTCTGCTGGACACGCTGAACCGACTGCGCGATCTGGGCAATACCGTGATTGTGGTTGAGCATGATGAAGATGCCATCCGCAGTGCTGATTACGTATTGGATATCGGGCCCGGAGCTGGCGTGCATGGTGGCAGCATTGTGGCGCAGGGCACACCTGAAGAAATCATGAGCAGTGAGCATTCACTGACCGGTCAGTATCTGTCCGGACGCAGAAAAATTGCCATTCCCACGCAGCGTGAAAGCTTTCATGCAGGAAAGGTTATCGGCCTTCGCGGGGCTTGTGGCAACAATCTGCAACATGTCGATATTGATATTCCTATCGGTCTGATGACTTGCGTCACCGGGGTATCGGGCAGTGGTAAATCAACACTGATCAACGAAACTTTACTCAAGCTGACCTCAAAAACGCTAAACGGTGCATCAGAAGAACCGGCACCTCACAGCGACATTCTCGGTTTGGAACAGCTCGACAAGGTCGTGGCCATCAATCAGAGTCCGATTGGTCGAACACCTCGATCTAACCCTGCCACCTATACCGGCTTGTTCACGCCGATTCGTGAGCTGTTTGCCGGTACACCGGAAGCACGCTCGCGAGGTTATGGGCCAGGGCGATTTAGTTTTAACGTCAAGGGCGGGCGTTGTGAGGCCTGTCAGGGCGATGGTCTTATCAAGGTTGAAATGCACTTTCTGCCGGATATTTATGTGCCTTGTGATGTGTGTAAAGGACAGCGTTATAACCGCGAAACTCTGGATATTCGCTACAAGGGTAAAACCATCACTGAAGTGTTGGATATGACGATTGAGGATGCCTGTCAGTTTTTTGAAAATATCCCGGTGGTCGCCAAAAAACTGCAGACACTGATGGACGTTGGTCTGAGCTACATCAAACTGGGTCAGAATGCGACGACACTCTCGGGTGGTGAAGCGCAGCGGGTCAAGCTGGCCAAGGAACTGTCCAAGCGTGATACAGGAAAAACCTTGTACATTCTTGATGAGCCGACCACCGGCCTGCATTTTTACGATATCGAACAATTGCTGAAAGTACTGCATCACCTGCGCGACCGTGGCAATACCATTGTGGTTATCGAACACAATCTGGATGTGATCAAGACCGCTGACTGGATCATTGATATGGGGCCAGAAGGTGGCGCTGGTGGCGGTCAGGTCGTTGCAGTAGGCACACCGGAGCAGGTTGCTGAATCAGAAGCATCGCACACCGGTCGTTATCTGGCCCCTCTGCTCCGAAAGGGTGATTGATGGAACAGGAAATCAAGCTGCTGGTTACCCAGTCGCAAGCCTTGGAGCCTGAGCAGCTTGCCGAGATTTTGCAGCTTAGCTCACCGCCATTAGAGCAAAAAATTGAAAATCGATATTTTGATAGCGCCGATCTGCAACTGCTCAAACAAGGTGTTGGTTTAAGATTACGCTTCAAGTCCGGACAATGGTTACAGACGGTCAAGACTGCCGGGCAGGCGGTGAATGGTTTGCATCAGCGGCAGGAATGGGAGGTGCCGGTGGACGGTGCGCAGTTTGATTTGCAGCAGTTGCGCCAGACACCTTTAGCCGCACTGATAGACGACGCTTCATTTTGGCAACAAGTCCAGCCCATATTCACTACCGACTTTGTGCGTTTCAGTTGGCAATTCAACTGGCACAACGCCAAGGTTGAAATGGCATATGACCGGGGCGTAGTGACAGCGGGGCATTTGCAGGCTGCTATCCACGAAGTTGAGCTTGAATTACTCGAGGGTGACGTGGCAGTGCTGGACTCGCTGGCTGATACGCTAAGTGAACACTTACCACTTGTTAGGCATGATCAGAGCAAGGCGGCACTTGGATATGCGCTGTTGAGTCGTTCTCAGCAGCACTGACTTCCAGATTGATCTAAAAGCCTTAGCGAGCCATTAAGCCCCGCTGACTCTCAAATCGCCAGGTTCGGATGATGGTCAGCATATCATTGCCCTGCAGCACACTTTCGGGGACTTCAGCATAAGGGGCGCCGAGCCGGACAATTCGAATGGCCGCCTGATCCAGTATTTCGTGCCCGGAAGAGCGTGACACTACAATGCCATCTTCCGGAACGCTGCCATCAGGCTTGATATCCACAGATAACATCAGACTGCCGTTGATGCCCTGCTGGCGGGCTTCTTGCGGATAATTCAGATTACCTATCCGCTCCACTTTCATTTCCCAGGCACGCATATAGGCGGCTGCGGCGTATTCCTGTGTTGCCGCAGAAATTCGGCGCTTGCGAGGACGTTCACTGAGCGCTCGTGTGCTGGCATCAAGATCACTCTGCAAGGTGCTGATCTCATTGCGTGCTCTGGCCATTAATTCTGCTGCCGATGGACGGCTGACAGGTTCTACGGTTTCAACGACTTCAACTTCTTCCTGAACTTCGGTGACATCAGTGGCTTGAGCCTGCTCTACCTGGCGCTCTGAGGTTTCCTGGGTCACTGTTTCAACAGGTTGCTGAATTTCAGTCGGCGTTTCGATGATTTGCTCGGCAGCTTCAGTGGGCTCAACTTGTTCGACTTCAGGTTCTGGCAGCGGCTCGACAATTTGCTCTACCACAGGCTCAGGTTCCGGAGCGACTTCGGGTTCAGGTTCGGGCTCTGGAATTGGCTCAGGTGAGATTTCGGTGAGTGCAGAAGTGGGTCGGTCTTCAGCAATCGGCACCGGCAGGTCAGGCGTTGGCTCCGGTGAACGCTGGTCAGTCTCTCCGCCACCTTCACTGGTGGCCTGAGCCAGAAAATGTGCTTCTTCAGGCGCTACCTCGGTTTTTTGTTGAACCAGGGTAATTTCAAGCTGATTCACCGGCGTGTTGGTTGGTGGTGAAAACACATTGAAGCTGACCCCAAGCACCAGAATCAGATGCAGGATCACTGAGAAAATCAGTGTAAAGAGCAGCCGATCAGATGCGGTTGTTTTTGCCATGTTTGAAGGTGGGTTCAGTCTTCAATTTCACGAATCACGGGCGTTGCTGTGGTATCTATCAACCGGGCACGCTTGGCCATCTGCGGGCTCATTTGCAACTCTCCATTTGCCAGCATCAGCATAACATGGGTCAGTCCCATTTCTGCAGCAATTCTCGGCCAGTCCTCTCCTGCAACAAACAGGGCTGTCGCTGCCGCATCTGCGACCAGTGCATCATCATGCAATACAGTGGCGGACATTGCCTGATCAGCCGGATAGCCAGTGCGTGGATCCAGAATATGGCTATAACGTTTACCCTCGTAGACAAAGAAACGTTCGTAATCGCCGGAACTGAAAACGCTTTCGTTATGCATCACAGCGACTGAGGCCAGCACGCCACTGTGTCGGGGGTGGCGGATGCCGATCATCCAGGGACGATCACCATGCTTGCCAATGGCTCGTAAATCGCCACCCATGTTGACGATGGCATTTTCGATACCCATGTCCTGCAGGGCTTCAATCGCTGCATCCACGGCATAACCTTTGGCAAAACCACCAAAGCCGATTTTGACCTGTGAATTATCGCTGCGCAGTACATTGTCACTGATCTGCACATCATTCATGGTAGGCGCGGCTGCCAGTAACACATCAATGTCAGCCTGAGGCGGTGGTGGACGCGATTCTTGCCAGTTGTCCGAGTGGTAGCCCCACAACGCAAACAAGTTGCCTGCAGCGGGGTTGAAAAGATGTTCGCTGGCATTGGCCAGCTGCGTGGCTTTTGTAATCAGCTCGGCCACATCATCACTAATTTCAATGCTTTCACCATTGGCGATGGCTTCATTGATATCCATCAGTATGCTGGGCCGCCAGGCGTGCCAGGTGTTATTCACACTTGTGAATGATGCTTCGAGTATCTCGATAGTCTCAGCCGCTTTCTCGGTGCTGACACCGTAAAGGCTGACATCTATTTCTGTACCAAAAGCCAGAAATTTGGCTTGCAGCGCACGCTCAGGTTCGCCACAGCCACTCAGCAGAGCGGTCAGTAAAAGTGCAGTCAGGAGGGCCTTGAGTCTTGGGGTCATTGTGTCTTCTCAATTGCAGTTATCAGATCATCAGCGATGTTGAGGTTAAAGTATTTATCCAGCTCACGAATACAGGTGGGACTGGTGACATTAATTTCGGTCAGATAGTCGCCAATGACATCCAGCCCGACAAAAAACAGTCCTTTCTGCCGCAAGGTGGGGCCGACTTGCTGGCAAATCCATCGATCACGTTCGGTTAAAGGTCTGCCTTCGGCACTGCCACCAGCCGCAAGGTTGCCTCTTGTCTCGCCTGCGGCGGGGATTCGGGCAAGTGCATAGGGCACCGGCTCACCATTGATCATCAGGATGCGTTTGTCGCCATCGCGAATTTCAGGCAGGTACTTTTGTGCCATCACTGATTGTGTACCGTGTTCTGTCAAGGTTTCGACAATCACTGAAAAGTTGGGGTCGCCTTGATCGATGCGAAATATTGAGGCGCCGCCCATCCCATCCAGTGGTTTGACGATAATATTTCCCTGTTGTTGCTGAAATTGCCGAATCAGGTGTTTCTGGCGGGTGACCAGTGTAGGAGGGCAGCATTGAGGGAACCAGGCCGTGAACAGTTTTTCATTGGCATCTCGCAGGCTCTGCGGGTTATTGATAACTCTGACACCAGCGGCTTGGGCCTGCTCCAGCAGATAGGTGCTGTAGATGTACTCCATGTCAAATGGCGGATCCTTGCGCATCAGGATGACATCCAGTGACTTGAGCGGCAGGGTTTCAGGTTCACCAAGCTGATACCAATTGTGCGCATCTTCTTTGACGCTAAGGCTGCGTATTTCAGCGAATACCTCACCATCGTTTAAGAATAAATCCTGTTGCTCCATATAGCGCAAATTCCAGCCCCTGGCCTGCGCAGCCAGCAGCATGGCGAAACTGCTGTCCTTTTTGATATTGATGGCACTGATTGGATCCATCACGATGCCAAGTGTCTTGCTCATGCTGATTCCTGAACGTCGAAGTGGGTGAATTGTACCTGATTCCGGCCACGATGCCGGAGAATCCCAAGGGCTTTGCTGTATTTGAGATCATGCAACAGCGCATCGGTATGAGCTATAATCGACAGCATTTTTTTCAGGACTATGTGGCCCGAAACTCATGACAACAGCAACGCTGCCAGTGGCTGAAACGCCGAAAACTTTTCAGGAACTTATCTTGCGACTTCAGCAGTATTGGGCTGAGCAGGGTTGTGTCTTGCTTCAACCGTACGATATGGAAGTGGGAGCAGGGACATTTCACCCGGCAACATTCCTGCGGGCGATTGGTCCGGAGCCATGGAGCGCCGCCTATGTACAACCCTCGCGTCGACCAACAGATGGTCGTTATGGCGATAATCCGAACCGCCTGCAGCATTACTACCAATTTCAGGTAGTGATCAAGCCGTCACCACTCAATATTCAGGAGCTATATCTTGGTTCGTTGAAAATGCTCGGGCTGGATACTTCAGTGCACGATGTCCGATTTGTTGAAGACAACTGGGAGTCGCCGACGCTGGGTGCCTGGGGCTTGGGCTGGGAAGTCTGGCTGAATGGTATGGAGGTGACACAGTTCACCTATTTCCAGCAGGTCGGTGGCCTGGAGTGTCAGCCAGTGACCGGTGAAATCACCTATGGTCTGGAGCGTATTGCAATGTATTTGCAGGGCGTAAGCAGTGTTTACGACCTGGTATGGGCGGATGGCCCTTTGGGTAAAGTGACCTACGGCGATGTGTTTCATCAGAATGAAGTGGAAATGTCAGCCTACAATTTTGAACAAGCCAATGTGGAACAATTGTTTTTGATGTTTGATAACTGTGAAAAAGAAAGTGAGCGAATGATTGCTGCTGGCTTGCCGTTACCTGCGTATGAACTTGTTTTAAAAGCATCACATACGTTTAATTTGCTGGATGCTCGCAAGGCTATCTCAGTCACTGAAAGACAACGCTTTATCTTGCGAGTCAGAACTCTGGCACGAGCTGTTGCTCAGGCATACTACGATCGCCGTGAATCGCTTGGTTTTCCGATGCTTAATGCTGAAAAATCGGAGGTCCAGGCATGAGCGATACACGTGATTTATTGATCGAGCTGGGCACCGAAGAGTTACCGCCAACCTCGCTGGCAAAATTGTCAGCGGCCTTTGCCGAGCATTTTTCAGCACAATTGATTCAGGCTGGACTTGAGTTTGCGCAGATCAAACCCTATGCCAGTCCACGTCGACTGGCGCTGGTGGTGGAATCGCTGCAAGTGAGTCAAGCAGACCGTCAGATCGAGCGGCGTGGTCCGGCGGTGACGGCTGCTTTTGATGAAGAAGGTAACCCGACTAAAGCGCTTGTAGGTTTTGCAGGATCCTGTGGCGTCAGTGTTGATGATCTGGAAACCACCGAAACAGACAAAGGCGCATGGCTGGTATTTAGACAGCTGCAGGCTGGCGAAGCCACGGCTAACCTGTTGCCGGGCATGATTGAGCAGGCATTGCACCTGCTGCCAATTGCCAAACGAATGCGCTGGGGGGCATTGCCCGGTGAATTTGTTAGACCTGTTCATTGGCTGGTCGTGTTGTTTGGTGAAGAAGTCGTACCTTGCCAGCTGTTAGGCGTCACATCAGGCCGTGACACGCTGGGCCATCGCTTCCATCATCCAGACAAAATTTGTATCGCCACACCCGCCACCTATGCGCCACAGTTGCAAACCGAAGGACATGTCATGGTGGACATGACTGCGCGTCGTGAAGCGATTCGTGGTCAGGTGATGGAGCTGGCAAGACAACTAGGTGGCGAAGCGGTCATTAATCCAGATCTGTTGGATGAAGTGACTGGACTGGTTGAATGGCCATGTGCCCTGTCAGGAAGTTTTGATCCGAAATTTCTGGCTTTGCCCGCTGAGGCACTGATCTCATCTATGGAAGGGCATCAGAAGTATTTCGCGGTGCGTGCTGCAGATGGTCAATTGCTGCCTAACTTCATTACGGTCAGTAATATCGAGAGTCGTGATCCTGCTCAAGTGGTTGCCGGCAACGAGCGAGTGATTTTGCCGAGACTTAGTGATGCAGCATTTTTCTGGGATACCGACCGCAAGTCACCATTGGCCGCACGCGCTGAGCAATTGAAGACTATTGTGTTTCAGCACCAGTTGGGCAGCCTGTATGACAAATCACAACGTGTTGCCAAGCTGGCTGAGCAATTGGCTAAATGGTTGGGTGCCGATGCTGCGCTGGCCGGACGAGCCGCTGAGTTGGCCAAGTGTGATCTGGTGACCGAGATGGTCGGCGAATTTCCTGAATTACAAGGCATCATGGGACGCTACTACGCCCAACTTGATGGCGAAAACCCTGAGTTGGCCGAAGCGATTGATGAGCAGTATTTACCCAGATTTGCCGGCGATAAGTTACCGGAAACGCGTACCGGCCAGATTCTGGCAATTGCTGAAAAACTGGATACCCTGGTCGGCTTGTTTGGGATTGGTCAGCCCCCCAGTGGCGTCAAGGACCCCTTTGCCCTGCGTCGTGCGGCGTTGGGAATGTTGCGGATTATCATCGAACGAGAATTGGATATTGATCTGCTGAAAATGTTGCAGTACGCCGAGACTAATTTGCAAAAGGTGCTGACTGAGTCTAACAGCAGTCAAGCGGTGATGCAGTATTGCTACGAGCGTTTGCGGGCCTATGTGATTGAACAGGGCTTCCGGCCAGATGAATACGAAGCGGTGCTGGCGGTTCAACCGGTTCGTCCACTCGACTTTATGCAAAGACTGCGGGCGGTTGCCGATTTCAGAGGCTTGCCAGAAGCTGAAGCACTGGCCGCTGCCAACAAGCGTATTGGTAATATTCTCCGTAAGAATAATGACCACAGTGATGACATTGCGGTCGATGTAACTTTACTGCAAGATGAAGCAGAAAAAGCGCTGGCGGCAAAACTGACAGATGTGACTGAAGCTTTGACGCCATTGATGGTGAATGCCGACTATGCGGCTTCATTGAGTTTGCTGGCGACACTGCGCACGACTATCGACAGCTTCTTTGATGAAGTGATGGTGATGGCCGATGATCCAGCCATTCGCCGTAACAGGCTAGCTTTGTTGAACCGTCTGCGAGCATTGTTTTTGGGTGTCGCCGATATTTCATCCTTACAAGCCTGATCCAGGTCGACCACTTCAAACTGACATGTCGGGCATGTTCTTGACTTTCAGTTCGCTAATAACACGGAGGCAGCGATGTCATTGATACTTCTGGACCGGGATGGTGTGATCAATCATGATTCATCGGACTTTATCAAGTCACCCGCTGAGTGGGAGCCTATTGAGGGCAGCCTTGAGGCGATAGCCAGACTGAATCAGGCTGGCTATCGAGTGGTCGTCGTCAGCAATCAATCTGGAATTGCCCGTGGCTTGCTGGATATCGAAACGCTTAATCGCATTCATAGCAAAATGCGTCGAATGTTGGCACAGCTAGGTGGCAAAATCGAAGCCGTGATGTTTTGTCCGCACGGGCCTGATGATAATTGTCAGTGTCGAAAACCTGAGCCTGGTATGCTCAAAGATCTGGCACATCGGCTACGCGTTAGTCTTGATAATGTCCCTGCAGTCGGTGATTCCCTGCGTGATTTACAAGCCGCACAAGCTGTTGGCGCAAGACCGATATTGGTCAAGACGGGTAAAGGTAGAAAAACGTTCAAGCAAGGCATTCCTGATGGAATTCCTGTCTATAAAAATCTGGCGGCCGTTGCGGATGCCTTGTTAGAAGCCAAACAGTGATGTTAATGGTTCGCTCTGCCATTTTTGCGGTATTGCATATCGTCACCGCGGTCATTTTTTCATTTATTTCCATCTTTGTTTGGCCTTTTCCCTTCAAAACACGTTATAGAATCATGACGCGATGGGCGCAGTTGAATCTGTGGCTGTTAGCGAGAATCTGCCGTATTGAATACCGGGTCACGGGTCTCGAGAACGTACCTGATGGACCCAGTGTTATTCTTTGCAAGCATCAATCGAGTTGGGAAACGCTTGCGCTGCAATCGGTGTTTCCACCACAAGTCTGGGTACTGAAACGTGAGTTGTTGTGGCTGCCTTTTTTCGGCTGGGGGCTGGCTTGTCTGAATCCGATTGCCATCGATCGCAAGGCTGGCAAAAAAGCGCTTCAACAAGTCATTGATCAGGGTAAGCAGCGACTTGATTCGGGTAAATGTGTCGTGGTTTTTCCAGAAGGCACCCGGGTGCCAGTAGGGCAGATGGGGCGATTTGGCATTGGCGGTGCGAGACTGGCCACTGAAAGTGGTTATCCCGCGGTACCGGTTGCCCATGATGCGGGTAAGGTCTGGCCCCGACATGGTTTCATAAAATACCCCGGCATGATAAATATGGTGGTTGGAAAACCGATTATTACTGAAGGCAAGACAGCAACTCAGGTAAATCGAATACTGCAGGACTGGATGATAGAGCAGATGACCAACCTTGAAGGAGCGCCTCCCAAGGTTAAGGACAAGACGCAAGAGGATCATTGATGTGGTAAGAGCAGAAGGTATTTTGAGGCTTTTGATAGTCGATGATTCGTTGAGCGAAGCTGATAGCGTTATCAATGCCCTGAGAATTGCCGGGCATGCTGTTCGGGCGTCTCGAGTGGAAACACTTGATGAAGTTGAAAGTGCGGTCAACAAGCAGTCCTGGGATATGCTGATTTGCCGCGATCAGCTTGTTGGGGTTTCACCCAGAGAAATTACCAGTCTTTTGATTAGACTCGGCCGTGATTTACCTTGCATCGTATTAATTAACAAACAGTCTGTTGAAACCGAACTATTCGGATGTGGTGCTCATGATTTGGTGCTTGTCGGTGATATTCCGCGCTTACAATTTGCTGTGAACCGCGAGCTCGATAGTCTGTTCATGAGACGTTTGTGTCGCCGCAATGAGCGAGCGCTTCGCGAGAGTGAGAAGCGTTCACGCGCATTGCTTGAAAGTTCGCGTGATGCCGTAGCTTACATGCATGAAGGCATGCATATCTATGTAAATCGTGCTTACCTCAAACTGTTCGGCTATGAAGAGGCTGAGGATATTGATGGTTTGCCGATACTGGATCTGGTCATTCTCGATGACCATGCCAGGTTTAAGGCCGTATTTCGTCAGTTCTCAGAGCAACCGGATAGTGAGCCGGAGCTTGTCAATGTGCAGTGTCTCAAATCTGATGGTTCAATTTTTGCGGCAGAAATCGAGTTCAGTCATGCCCGAGTGGAAGGTGAGGACTGTACGCAGGTGGTAGTTCGTGATTACAGCACAACTGATTTGATGGAGCGTCAGTCAGATCTGTTGAGCGAGCATGATCTTTTGACTGGCTTTTACAGTCGTTCAGGCTTCATGAATCTATTCGAAAAGCTGGTGTTCGAAGTCGCTGAAGGTCACAAGGAAGCGGTTCTGATGTATCTGGTGCTTGATGACTTTCAGTCAATCAAGGAGCAGGTTGGACTCGCCAATAGTGACGTTATTCTCAAAAGCATTGCGGAACTGCTTAAGAAGGTACAAAAGGAAGATGAACTCATTGGCCGTTATGGTGATCAGGTGTTCACGATTGTTGTGCCCAGCAGTGATGCAAAGCAGATCGACAGCCGGGCAGAAATTTATCGAAAAACCGTTGCCGATTTCATGTTTCTCAACGAAGGCAAAAAAATCGACGTCAAATGCAGTATTGGTTTGAGCAGGGTGTCGGAGAATACGCCAACAGCACAAGTAGTCCTTGAAAATGCAGATCGTGCCTGCATACATGCTCTGAAAGCCGGGGGTGATCAGTGTATTCACTACGAAAATACGATTACACAGCAGGCACAAGTTTCTGCAGACAATCAATGGGCGGACCGCCTTAGCGAAGCACTTGAGAATGATGGCTTTGTCTTGCATTATCAGCCGATTGTCAGCCTGCATGGACAGACGCAGGAGTTTTATGAAGTTTTGCTCCGCCTGAAAGGGGGGGAAGATAGTCTGGTCTATCCGGGCAAATTTATTCACGATCCGAATGTTCAGCCGATGATGGCTGAGATCGACAAGTGGGTCATTCGAAATGCCCTGAATGTGTTAGCCCAGCACAGACAATCACATCCACGCACTCGGTTTTTCATCAAGCTGACTGAGCAATCAATGCATGAAAAGGATTTTGTCGCCTGGCTGGCCACGTCACTCAAAGCAAATAATCTGGATGGTAACAGCCTGATATTTGAAATCAGTGAAACCGCGGCTTTGACGGATCTCGAACAGTCAAAAGCGACTATCCAGAAGTTACAAGAAATTGGTTGTGAGTTCGGTCTGGAGCACTTTGGCTCGGGCATTGATTTTTCACACAGCCTGAATGTGCTGAATGTGGACTATCTGAAAATCAACGGCACTTTTGTGCAGCACATGGCGACTGACTCTGAAAATCAGGCCGCCGTGAAAGCCATTATTGATATGACCCGGCAAGCGGGTAAGAAGTGTATTGCCGAGTTTGTCTCGGACGCTAGCAGTCTGGCTATCTTATGGCAGTTGGGTGTGGATTATGCCCAAGGCTACTATATTCACGAACCTTCAGATCAGCTCGACTACAATTTTGATGATGATGAAATGTAAAAACGGGCCAATGCGTGAAAATCACATTGGCCCGTTTTTTCGTTGAAGAGTTAGCGGAAGTTACGCAGCGCGTTGATGCGATCTTCAATCTTCGGGTGTGTCATGAACAATGCACTCAAGCCACCTCGACCGCCTGAAATACCAAAGGCATGCAGTTGATCAGGCAATGGCTCGTTGGCGGTTCCAGCAAGCCTTTGTAACGCAGCAATCATCTTGTTTGGACCGACCAGTCGTGCAGCCCCTGCATCAGCGCGAAATTCACGTTGGCGGCTGAACCACATCACGATGATACTGGCGAGAATGCCCAAAACAAGTTCAGCAATGATCGAGGTGATCCAGAAGGCTGGTCCATGTCCGCGTTCTGTTTTAAATACCACCCTGTCCACCAGATGGCCGATAACGCGTGACAGGAAAATCACAAAGGTATTCACAACCCCCTGAATCAGGGCCATTGTCACCATGTCACCGTTGGCAACATGGCTCACTTCATGTGCCAATACCGCCTCAACTTCGTCACGGGTCATGGTTTGCATCAGGCCAGTACTGACAGCGACCAGTGCGTTGTTACGTTTCATTCCTGTGGCAAAGGCGTTGGGATCCGGTGCATTGTAGATGGCCACTTCTGGCATGCCGATTCCGGCCTGCTGGGCTTGTCTACGAACAGTTTCAACTAACCAGCGTTCGGTTTCGTTTCGAGGTGTTTCGATGACTTGTGCACCGGTCAGACGTTTAGCGGTCCACTTGGAAATGGCCAGTGAAATAAACGAACCTGTAAACCCAATCACTGCTGCAAAAACCAGTAGTGAGTTCAGGTTGAGATTTGTGCCGGTTTCATCCAGCAAGCTCTCGATCCCCAGCAAACGCATGGTGATACTCAAGACCACCAGGATGGCGATGTTGGTCGCCAGGAATAGCATGATTCGTTGCATAAACAATTTCCTCTGAATTAAATCGACAACAAATATGGGTAATCAGGTCAGGTTTTTCAAGCGCAGGGCAACTTTTTTGCGGAAAAACTCGCATTGTTGCTCCAGTCTTTCAAAGCGCTGGATTGTATCTGGTGCTTCAATGCACAGACTGCAGACAGGATCTCCTTCTGCATGGATGGTGCCTGGTGCAGGAAGATCACAAAAGTCTGCAGGCCAATTGAGGTCGTGCGGTATTGTCAGCATTTGCTCAGCAAAAAAATGATACAGCAAACGATATGACATTTTGATGTCTGGTAAATTCTGTGGTGCTGCTATCTGCCAATGCAGCCAGTCCACGGTTTCTGGCAACAGCTGGCAGGAGGCGCTGGGTCTTGGGTTTAACTCTAGTAACAGCAGCTGTCCTGTGTCACTGACCATGAAATCCAGGCTGTTCAAACCGCGTAAATTCAGTCGTTGCTGAATTTGCATGATGGCATCCATCACCGCCTGCTGCTGGTGTGTGGCTAACTCGGGATGGTTATACAGTGTTTGCAGACGGAAATCACCGTTATCCGCATCAACGCAAATCTGTCGATTGAACATCAATAACCGTGGTTGATATTGTGCATCTATGACAAACAGCGCTGAATAGCTGATGCCATGCACGTGCCGCTGCAAATAGTGTGACTTGTCGCTGATAGATTGCTCAGCGCTGATGTGTGAACCTCCCCATCCTGCTGCATCTTTCAGTAGCCACTGACCAGTGCTTTGTGGCTGGTAAGTGACTTCCGGGTGGGGCAGTTGCAGCGAGTCCAGTAGTGTAAACCATGGCATCGGCTGACAGACCTGGCTGCAGACTTCTGCTGAGTTAGCTGTCGAATGAATGTGTTCAGGTAAATCTGTCAGGGCGGGGTATAGATACTCAATTCCGGTGCCAATGATCAGATAGGCCGTTTGACCCTCTGCGAGCAGCTCGATGGTCTCGTGAAGTTGCTGTGGGCTGACAGTTGTAATCGGCTCAAGCCTGATAAATCGCTCGCAATGTTGAACACTGTCGCTATCTGCAAAACAGTCTGCTGCCCTGACACGATAGCCGTGACGGGCAGCAGACTGAATCAGAAATCGAGCACTCTGGGCAATAATAATCAGCAGTGTCGATGCTGCTGGACGCTCAGACTGCTGTAGCATGGGCTTAGACGAGTTTGCGGGCACCCTCAAAAGCATTCCGGAAATCAAGGAACACAGGCTCCTCGTCACTCTCCAGGGTTTCCCTCAGCAGTGCTTGCTGAAGCTTGTATTTAACGTTACCGATGGCCAATGCACCAATACCCACGGCATTTGGCGATTGTGTGGCGAATTTCAGAGGCTCGCCGTTGTGCATCAACTCGACGCCTTCAATTCCCAGTGGTGCCACAGCATTAACATCACCGGCGACTTTCAATTGTGTTGCATCGGCAAGTACTGGTGCATTCAGTACCTGTACGCCGGCTTTGGCGGTACAGAAAACAACATCTGCCGTTGACAAAAGACGCGCTTTGTCAGCGTCAGATGCCGCGGTGGTCGCGCGCAGTTTGACGCCGTAGCGTTGTTCGGCTTCTTTCGCGTACTCAAGTGCGGTGTCGATGGAGAAATGGTCGACGATAGTGGTATCAGCACCTTGCTGAGCAGCAATCACTGCGGTTGCCAGACCAACCGGACCTGTACCACCAAAAACGACGGCACGCAGGCCATTGAAATCCTGATTGAAATGTTTTTTCAGTTCACGCTCAACGCAGGCCACCAGAGCTGCGGCTGTGGTGAATGCGCCGCTTGGATCGGCAAATACTGAGATCTGAAATGGCGGTTCCATGGACTTTTTGGCAGCTTCGAGCATATCCATGGCGACACCAATGTCACGTCCACCGATGAACATTCCCGTTTTTTTCACCCCAGCCGGACCTCGGGAAAAGACCGCATCCTGAGTTAAACCAGGCACCTCACTCAGCTCGACATTGTTGTAAGGCATGATGATGTCATAGCCTGCATCCAAGGCCATATTGATATCAAATGGACTGTTGTACTTCATTGGATTGAGCATGTGGATGATGGAGCGTTTTGCCATGTGAAAGTCCCTCTAAGAGTGAGTCTAAATTAGGATTAGCCGTTTATATGTTTTGTTGCTTCGTTGTTGTCATTGCACCAGAAGTATCACATTGTGCAGCCACAAACGACAAGTGATTGAATTCATCCGCTCGAGTTGCCGAGTACTCTGTTAATTGTTGTATCAGTGCCTGAGCTGATTTTGGATTGGTAGTGAATATGCAGCCAGTTGGACCCCATGAACTTTGTGCCACTCCTCTAAAGCCGAGAGAGTGGGCATAGTCAAGCAGCTTTGCTACTTGAGCACTGGCATACTGACCTCCTTGAATCGGGGCAAAGTGGCTGCCGATCAGCCGTTGAATCTCGGTGACAGCTTCCGAGAAATCGTCCAGATTATTGCTCAGCAGCGCAGGTGCAAGCTGCATCAGTGTTCTGTGACAAATCGTTTCGGCAGCATGGCGTGGGAAGGCAGGTAAATCACTGAATGCAGATCGTTCGACAGAACCGTGAACACCTTGTTGACTGTTGTCAAAAATCAGTACCACTGTCCAATCTGAAGGGAAGGGCAGTCGCATCAGCGTCAGAGGCATTGATGATGAGCGAGAGTCGATGCCTGCATCAATGACAAAACCACCGTGTTCGAAGCTGGAAATGCCAATGCCTGAACGTTTGCCCCGTCCAAGTGCTTGGGCGATTGCTTCAGCGGTGGCGTCAATTCCATACAACTGGCAAAGCGCATGTCCCAGACTCAGTGCCAGCTGTGTGCCGGAACCCAAGCCGGCATGTTCTGGGATTAACTGATGGATGTGGATGCTGAGTGTTTGATCTTTGGCCTCAATATGTTGGCCAAGGCTGGCAAAGAAGTCTGATTGTATCTGCAGTAATCTTGGGTATTGGGGAGCTGACTCTGTCAGGCCACTGATTGTCGATTGAGCACTACGACTGACTTGCAGCTCTGTGTAATGGCTGTCGATAGCCATTCCTATGCTGCCAAATTTTCTGCCAAGTCCGCCATTAAGATCCAGAAACCCCAGGTGTAAACGCGCTGGGGATCTGACTCTGACCAAGGCTGGTGTGGTTGTTTGGCAGGCAAATACAGGACTGTTCACGAACAATTAGGCGTTATCGATTTTGCAGGCAATGTCATAGATGGTGGTTTCGTCCAGGAACAGGTCATTGGAATCAAACAGCGACGCAATCGCACCACGATGGACTTTCATTTTGAAATTACCGATGGCAATCGCACCATAGAAACGAACACCATCGCGCTGTTCGCCATTATCCATCACTTCAATACCTTCAACGCCCAGCGGTGGGACTGCATTCACATCAGCAATGACTTCAAGTGTTTTACTGCTCGCCCAGCTTGATTTAGGCACGATACAAACGCCTGCAGGTCCCGCTGCAATTGCAACGTGAGCGTCCTTGAGTAAGGCCTGAACCGCTTCATCACTGCGAGTTTCACCCGGAACAACATCAACGTCGTAGGCTTTTTTCATTTGAGCAACAGTCGCTTTACTACGCTCCATGCTGCGGCAGGTGAGTGTGACTTTGGCAGCACCTTCTTTAATGAGATACAAGGCTGTTCTTTGACCGACGGGACCTGCGCCCATAATGACGACGTTCTTTCCAGTAATGTCGTAGTTGGTCATCACCTTGCGAGCAATGGCGGCAGCGGTTGTATTGGAGCCATTTGGATCCAGCATCACCGAGACGCGTACCGGGCCAAAGAAGGCTTTTTTGACAGCCTGGCCTACCAGGTCGCTGGCAGGAACATTGGAGCCACCGATGAAAATTGCGCTATTTTTCAGGTTTTTGCCACCGCGAGTAAAAATCATGCCGTGGACATGAGCGGTGACATTATCGCGCGTTGCACCACCATGAGCGATAATGTTGTCAACACCTGCATCGTAAGCAACCGCTTGATCAAAGGTGCTTGCAACCAAATCGGTGTCAAGATGAAGTAATAGTTTTTTCATTGAGTGTCTCCAGCCCGCGCCACAGTGTCTGGGCAATTATTTAAATGTTAAGCCTTCAATGTTACCCCAAGTCAACCTGATGATGAAAATTTAACTATCATCAGGTTTCTGCTTGGACTTGCATCGACCCTGATATGTCATGTAACACTATATATGGATTCCTAGGAACTAATTATAAAGGTCCGGGTCTGAACAAACACCTTCATAATAATTAAGGGAGAGCATGAATGAATAAACTGAGTACCAGCCTGTTTGCCGCCGCAATGATCGCCATCCCAAGCCTTGCCGCAGCCAACGATTTTTCCACCATGACACGCGTTCAGTATGTCCAGGAATGTGTACAGTCAAACCCGCACATGAATCTGTATGAGTCAACAAACAAGTGTTCTTGCGTGATTGATGAAATCGCTAAAGAATACAACCAGGTTGAGTTTGATGATGCTGCGGCATCCTACAAATACCGCAACATGGTGGCAGACCGAGGCCGAACTGTGCGTCAAAATTCGCGAGAAGCTGTCAGCAAATTTGAAAAAGTGCTGCTGACTTCTTATGAAACCTGCAAGATGAGACCGAACAACGGTCCTCAGTAACTCGGGTTTCATTAACAGACATAAAAAAAGCCGCATCGCGGCTTTTTTTATGTCTGTTAGACGTCGATTAAATTTGCTGCTCAGTGGTGAATATGTCTTGCTTGCTGTCTTCTGCAGTGGCTTTCAGCACACCAGACGTTTCAGGCGTAAAGACAAAGCGCACGCTGGGGTCTTCGCTGACAGAAATGCCTGCCTCGAGCTTGATTAAAGCTTCATCATTGAATGTGATATCTATCGTTCTGACGAAGTGGGGTGGAATATAAGTTCGTCTTTGCTGATCAAACTGGAGACCGCTGTAGTTT
The DNA here is from genome assembly GCF_000349205.1 of Methylophaga lonarensis MPL. Taxonomy (GTDB): domain Bacteria; phylum Pseudomonadota; class Gammaproteobacteria; order Nitrosococcales; family Methylophagaceae; genus Methylophaga; species Methylophaga lonarensis. The sequence continues at coordinate 37,691 of NZ_APHR01000048.1, forward strand.
GGATGACTGATAATCACCTGTGCCTGTACCGGTTGGCCAATGGTGGGTTGGCGCATGCGCATTTGCATTTGTCCGAGTCTGGCCATGGCCGCTTCGGCATCTTTCATTGCGGGTGCACTACAGCCTCCTGAAGCTCTCACATGCTCTGCCACCATGTGCAGCGAGCCATCATTCATCTCTGCAATTGCTCGAATATGCGTGTATCTATCGACCCGAACGCGGGTAGCGATGTCAACAGTGCCCAGTGATGGGCTCAAGTGAAAATTTGCCGAGTAAGGCATCGGGTTGCGATCGATAATGATATGGATGTTCTGTATGTAGTTGTCTGCTGTTTGAGGCTGCTTGGAGCGAATAGAGATAGGTACAATCGCCGCGTCCTCAGCTCGGAAGGGGGCTTCCAGCTCCAACAAGTCTGTGGCGTTTTCTCTAATAGGACGGTCGCCAAAGTGAGTGACTTTAAGTGCCTGCCATTCAGGTGTATCGCTGGTCTCAGCCTTGAGTGGTGCTGCAACAGTCATCAGCAAGAGACCGAACAAAGGCAGGGCTTTTAGTGTGCGTTTCATGATGGTTTCCTCTCTACTCCCACTCCAGTTCGACAAAAGCGGCTGTGACGTTGCGTCGGTGATATTCTTCAAACATTAACCAGTTGTCTGCCTCATCAACCGCGACCTCACGAATGGCCTCTTCAATTGTGCCAAGATCGTTGATGATTGATCTGACTCCCTCTCGTATCGCTTCAAAATAGCGTATCTGCGATTCAAGCGCTGTTTTGTCACCCTGATAACTGATAGGTCCGTGGCCAGGAATCATGACTTCGACATCTATTTTCAGCAAGTGTTGCATCGCATCCAACCAGCCATTAATGCTGCCATCCAGTGCCGGCGTGCGATCCACAAAAAGTAAGTCTCCAGTCCAGAGTGTGCGGGTTTTTTTATCCAGCACTGTCAGATCATGGTCGGTATGCGCAGTGGGATAAGACTCAAGCTTGATGATTCTGCCCCCGAGATCCAGTTCAAGCGGCTGGTCAATATTGACTAGCTTGCTTGCTGGAATAAATTCTGTTCCCTGCCAGGCATCGCCCAATAACTCTTGAAAGCTTTCCTCGTAAAAAGGCTGTCTTCCGGCTAGAGCAGCAGGTGCTCTCTGGTGTGCGATGAAGACCGGATTGTCTTCCAGAAATGCGGCATTACCAAACACATGATCAGGATGAACATGCGTGTTGATGACATAGCAGATCGGGGTTTCTGTGATGTTGCGAATGGCGTTACGCAGTTGTTGTCCTTCAAGATAACTGCCGCCGGTATCCACAACAGCAACACATGATTCACCCACGATAAATCCAATGTTGGCGATGGCGCCGTGGTTGTCTGGGGTGGCTTCTTCATGAGCTCCCTGGTGGAAATAGATTCCTTCAGCGGCAGCCGTTAAGGGATAGTCAGTTGCTTCTGTTTCGGCACAGCCATGCAGTGCAGGAATCAGTAACAGCAGGGTAAAGAAATATGTCTTGTTCACAATGGCCAACATCGTTGTCGGGGGCGATGCTGTTACAATATCGCAGTTTGCTGGCTGATTCTAGTTGAGAAATATTAATGACAATTCGTACCCGCTTTGCCCCCAGTCCAACCGGTTATTTGCACGTTGGAGGTGCCCGGACGGCGCTGTTTTCATGGCTCTATGCTCGCAAGCATGGAGGACAATTTGTATTGAGAATTGAAGATACCGATTTAGAGCGATCTTCAATTGAATCAGTGAATGCCATCCTGGAAGGCATGACCTGGCTTGGCCTTGACTATGACGAGGGGCCTTTTTATCAGACGCAGCGTTTTGACCGATACAAAGCGGTAATTCAGCAACTGCTCGAACAGGGCGATGCCTATTATTGCTACTGCTCCAAGGACGAGCTGGAAGTCATGCGTGAGCAACAGCGCCAGAACAAGGAAAAGCCCAGATACGATGGGCGCTGTCGTCATCGTCAGGATATTCCTGCAGATATTCAGCCGGTGATTCGTTTCAAAAATCCGACCACAGGCCAAGTGGTGGTCAAAGACATGATTCGCGGTGATGTCAGTTTCAACAATTCAGAACTTGATGATTTGGTCATTGCCCGACCTGATGGCACGCCCACCTACAATCTGACAGTGGTGGTTGATGATATGGACATGGGAATGACCCATGTGATTCGTGGTGACGATCATCTCAACAACTCACCGAGGCAAATTAATATTTTCAAAGCATTGGGCGCGACTCCACCCATGTTTGCTCATGTGCCAATGATACTTGGTGACGATGGTGCCCGATTATCCAAACGACACGGGGCCGTCAGTGTGATGAGCTATCGGGATGAAGGATTTCTTCCAGAGGCATTGTTGAACTATCTCATAAGATTGGGGTGGTCCCATGGCGATCAGGAGATCTTCTCGCTGGATGAAATGATTCAGTTGTTCGATATCGAGGATGTCAACCGGGCGGCATCAAGCTTCAACACTGAGAAACTGCTTTGGTTAAACCAGCATTACATCAAGTCCAGCTCTGCAGAACATATCGCCAAACATCTGAGTTGGCATTTGGGCCAGCTGGGCATTGATCCAACACAAGGTCCTGCTATCACTGATGTGATCGTCCTGCTTCAGGAGCGAGCAAAAACCTTGAAAGAGATGGCCGAAAATTGCCGATATTTCTATCAGATAATTTCTGACTATGATGAGAAGGCGGCAAGCAAAAATCTGACAAGTGAGGCGTTACCGATACTCGAAAACGCTCATACCCGGCTAGCAGCATTGCCAACATGGACTGCCGAACCAATTCATGCGGAAATCAAAAATTGTGCAAGTCAGTTTGATGTTGGGATGGGTAAGGTTGCTCAGCCTATCCGCGTTGCAATTACAGGAAATACGGTCTCTCCTTCTCTGGATCAGACGCTTGCACTGTATGGTCGTGAGCGCACATTGTCTGCGATCAGCAAAGCAACAGAGTGGATCAAAGATCGTGCCTGAAATCAGCCAAAACAAATAAAATGTAATAAAATCAAGTGCTTGCGTATTCGGGAATTTTTTCCCGAAAAAATTATGGAAAAACTCACAAAAAAGATCAGCAAGATGCTTGACTATCGTTTTTTTCAGGATTATGGTTTTGCCTACGCATGAGGTTCAACTTTGAACAAAATCGTGTCGTACCATAACTAAAAAGCAATAGAGGATAACTTTATGAAGCTGAAAACTCTCTCATTAGCAATGATGTCAATGGCTGTACCAAGCATGGTCGCCGCTGACGAGTTGCTGGTAATGCAACAAAACGAAAACAACTGGGTAATGCCTGCTGGTGACTATGCCAATACGCGTTACAGCCGTCTGGCTCAAATCACCAAAGACAATGTTGCCGACCTGAAAATGGCTTGGTCGTTCTCAACTGGTGTATTGCGTGGTCACGAAGGTAACGCTCTGGTTATCGACGGCACCATGTATGTTCACACTCCTTTCCCGAACATCGTTTACGCCCTGGACCTGAACAACTACGGCGCAATCAAGTGGAAATATGAAGCCAAACCAAAACTACGACGAAACTGTGCCAGTTATGTGCTGTGACACTGTTTACCGTGGTCTGTCATACGGTCAAAGTAAATCTTCCTGAACCAGGCTGACACCACGCTGGTGCTCTGG
>NZ_APHR01000049.1 GCF_000349205.1 Methylophaga lonarensis MPL
ATCAGCGCTYWGTGATTGAACTGGAGAGCGGCCATACCTTGCTAATTGCTCACAATATCGAACTTGCACCGCGCATTGACTCACTCAAGACTGGCGACAGTGTGAGTATTTACGGACGTTATGAATGGAACGAGGAAGGCGGTGTGGTGCATTGGACGCATCATGATCCGGCCAATATTCACCCGCATGGCTGGATCAGACATCAAGGTCAGCTGTATCAATAAGCGATGACAGAAAATCTCGATTACGGTTTTGCTCCGATTAGCCATTCAACTGCCAAGGTCCTGATTCTGGGCTCTATGCCAGGTCAACGCTCCTTGCACCAACAGCAGTACTACGCACACCCAAGAAACGCATTTTGGCCAATAATGCAGCAGATCTTTGGCATTGATGCGCAATTGCCTTATCAGCAGCGCTGTCTGCAACTCAGCCATCAAGGCATTGCACTCTGGGATGTGCTGATGGCGTGTCAACGACCTGGCAGTCTTGATCAAAACATTCAGACTGACTCAATTATCACCAATCCGATTGGCAGCTTCTTGAATGAACACCCACATATCCGATGTATTTTTTTCAACGGCGGCAGTGCAGAACAACTGTTCAAAAAGTTTGTATTGGCTGGGCTTTCGCCAGATCAACAAGCAATAACACGATTAAAATTGCCATCGACCAGCCCGGCTCATGCTGCGGTTAATCTTGATGAAAAAGCCAGGGTGTGGCGGCAAGCGCTAACGGATATTTAGGCGTTATAGCATGAGGCGGGCACCTCAGCTATTGACTGAAATGCCGGGCGTGCAAAATAGAATCCCTGAAACAACGTGATGCCCAGATCTTCCAGGGCTTTTAATTCTTCAGCTTCTTCAATGCCTTCGGCAATCACCTCGATCCCTAAATCAGCACACACCTGCAAAATGCCTTTGACGATAGTCTGGCGAGTTCGGTCCAGATGAATGTGCCGTATCAGCGCCATATCCAGTTTGACCAGATCTGTTTGCATATCAGCCAATAGATTGAGTCCGGAATAGCCCGCGCCAAAATCGTCGATAGCAGTTTTAAATCCCTGCTGTTGGTAATATTTAACAATATTTCGCAAGTGATCGTTGTTCTCAATCTTTTCACTTTCTGTGATTTCGAAGATGATCTGATTGATGGGAAATCCATACTGTTCTGCTGCATCCAGTGTGGTCCGAATACACAGCTCAGGCTTGTAAACAGCATTTGGCATGAAATTGATGCTAAGCATGCAGTTCACATCCAACTCAGCAGCCAGCTTGATAGCTTTTACCCGACAGCTTTGATCAAAGCGGTAACGATTACTGTCGTTGACCATTGAAAACACACTGGCAGCAGACTCACCTGCAAGGCCGCGAACCAGAGCCTCCTGGGCAAAAACTGTTTTCTGCCTGACATCGACAATCGGCTGCAACGCCATCGAAAAGTCAAACCCTAGGAGTGAACCGTTTGCGCATTCCTTACAGCCAACAGTTTGGTAGTCATTCGGTTGTTTCATTGTTCAGGCTCAGTTCGTTCAATCGCTGCTTATAACGGTATTACAGCTTCCTGTTTTACACAATCATTTGCTGTGATGCAGTCCACAGTGAGACCTCAAGACATCAAAAAGTTCTTCATGTCGGTGCAGATAATTTAAGGATAAAAAACAGGATTTTGGGACCTGTGATTGCTCACAGGCCCCGTCAGGACTACTTCAGCAATTCGCTGATATCTTTGGCTTGCCAATGCGGGAAATGTTTGCGAATCAGCGCATTGAGTTCAACTTCAAACGCTGAAATATCGGTTGTTGTTATCGCATCATCTGCTCTGGAAGTGAGCGCTTCAGTGATCATTCCGGCACCGACTGTCACGTTAGTGAGTCGGTCGATAATGATAAACGCACCAGTACTGCGATTACGTCTATAGGCGTCAAAGACCACCGGCTTGTTCAAGGCAAACTGACACAAACCTATCTCATTCAGTTTCAGCTCGCTAGCAGTGCTTTGAGCCAGTGTGTTGACATCTACCTGGAAATCAATCGCTTGGACAGAGCCGGCACTGTCGCTCACGCCAACTTTGATGCTGTATTGTTTGTTCGGCACCAACGGTTGCTCATTCATCCACACAACCATCGCTTTGAACTGACTGGAGACATGCGGCTGATGGTCACGATGCACGATCATGTCGCCACGACTGATATCTAGTTCATCCTGCAAGGTGACGGTAACAGCCTCACCCGGAACGGCATGATCCAGCTCACCATCGTAAGTCACCAGAGCTTTGACTTTGCTTTCCTTGCCTGATGGTAGAACGGTGATCTCGTCACCCGGCTTGAGAATACCCGAGGCCAAGGTGCCACAGTATCCACGGAAGTTAAGATTGGGGCGATTGACAAATTGCACTGGAAATCTCAGATCGGTGAAATTGGCATCTTTGTCGATCTCGATGTTTTCCAGAAGCTCCATCAGAGTGCTGCCGCCATACCAAGGCATGTTTTCGCTGTGATGAACCACATTATCACCGGCCAGTGCAGACATGGGCACAAAGTGAATATCTTCGATCTCAAGCTCGCGGGCAAATTCGCTGTAGTCCTTGCGGATGTCATCAAACACTGACTCGCTGAACTCGACCAAATCCATTTTGTTGACTGCCACCACAATATGCTCGATCCCCAACAGTGAGGCGATGAAGCTATGTCTGCGTGTTTGTGTCTGAACGCCATAGCGCGCATCGATCAAGATCACGGCCAATTGGCAAGTCGATGCACCGGTAGCCATATTGCGCGTGTATTGCTCATGGCCAGGGGTATCCGCGATGATGAACTTGCGTTTGGTGGTTGAAAAATAACGGTAGGCAACATCGATGGTAATGCCTTGCTCACGCTCGGCCTGAAGACCATCGACCAGCAATGCCAGGTCGACTTGCTCACCTGTAGTACCAGACTTGGCGCTGTCACGAGTCACCGCTTCCAGCTGATCTTCATAGATCATTTTTGAATCATGCAGCAAACGACCAATCAGGGTGCTCTTGCCATCATCGACGTTACCGCAGGTCAAAAATCGCAACAGCTCCTTGTTTTCATGTTGCTTCAGATAAGCTTCGATATCTGTCGCAATCAAGCTATCGGTTTGGTAAGAACTATCGGTAGTCATACTAGAAGTAACCCTCTTGTTTTTTCTTCTCCATGGAACCTGCCTGATCGTGATCAATGGCACGGCCCTGACGCTCTGATGTCGTTGTGAGCAGCATCTCCTGGATGATTTCTGGCAGCGTATCCGCGGACGATTTGACTGCGCCGGTCAATGGATAACAGCCAAGTGTTCTGAAGCGGACTTTTTCCATTCTGGGCGTTTGGCCCTCGGGAATACGCATTCGCTCATCGTCCACCATGATCGTCAGCCCGTTGTAGTCAACCACAGGTCGCTCGGCCGCGTAGTAGAGAGGCACAATAGGGATCTGCTCCAGATAGATGTATTGCCAGATATCCAGCTCGGTCCAGTTGGACAGTGGGAACACCCGGATACTCTCGCCCTTGTCGATTTTTGAGTTGTAGATGTTCCACAACTCTGGTCGCTGGGCTTTGGGATCCCAACGATGATTTTTGTCGCGGAAAGAATAGACACGCTCTTTGGCACGTGATTTTTCCTCATCACGCCTTGCCCCACCAAATGCCGCATCGAAGCCATATTTGTTGAGTGCCTGTTTCAGCGCATCGGTTTTCATAATGTCGGTGTAACGGGCATGGTCAAAAGGGTTGATACCGGCTTCTTTGCCTTCCTGGTTGGTATGCACAATCAATTCCAGGCCCAGCTCTTTGGCTCGATCATCGCGAAATTTGATCATTTCCCTGAATTTCCAGGTCGTGTCGATGTGCATCAGCGGAAACGGCGGTTTACCTGGAAAGAAAGCTTTCATCGCCAGATGCAACATCACCGCTGAATCTTTGCCGATTGAGTAGAGCATGACCGGATTTTCAAATTCGGCCGCTACCTCACGAATGATATGAATACTTTCAGCTTCAAGCTGCTTGAGATGTGTCAGTTGTTTAGGTGTCATTCTCTGTCCTGTTACTTGGTCTTGACGTGCAAACCACATTCTTTTGATTCGGGGTTTTCCCACCACCAGCGACCGGCGCGAATATCTTCACCAGGTGTCACCGCTCGTGTGCATGGGGCACAGCCGATGCTGGCATAGCCATCGTCATGCAGCGAATTGTAGGGTACGCCAAAAGCACGGATGTACTTCCAGACGTCACCGTTTGACCAGTCGGTTAGTGGGCTGAACTTTTGCAGTGCGTGTTCCTCATCCCACTCAGAAATCGGCAAGGTTTTTCGAGTCACTGACTGGGAGCGACGCATGCCGGTTAACCATGCTTTTTTGCCACTGAGCGCACGTTTCAGGGGGGCCACTTTTCTGATACCGCAGCATTGCTTGCGCAATTCAACGCTGTCATAAAAGGCATTCGGTCCGTTGTGTGTTACAAAAGTTTCTATCGCTGTGGCATCCGGATAGTACACCTGAACTTCAAGCTGGTAATGCTGCTTCGCAAGCTGCATCAAATCATAGGTCTGCTTGGGTAAACGGCCAGTATCAAGCGTAAAAATTTCAATACCGGGTGCATAGCGACTAATGAGATCCATTAGAACCATGTCTTCAGCCCCATAACTGCTGGCAAGTGTTGCCGGGCTGTAGTTAGCCTCGATGTCCTGGAGCAGCGCTTTCACTGACTCGACTTTGCTTCTTAAAGCATCTGAAATTTCAGTCATTTCATTTTGTCACTTCTATTATTGTGGTTCCAGCCTCGCTTGAGATGACTGTGGATTGGCAGTTATCCGCTGCGAGGTTTTTGCGGATGGTCGAGACGGCATCGTCATTGAGACGAAACCGTATTTTTTGACCAACCCTGCAGTGTTGCATGGTTTCTCTTGCCTTGATGGTGTGCATCGGGCACCCCAAAAGGGTCAAATCAACAATGTGTTCGTTTTCAGTCATGGTACGAATCCACAAGGCATGTTTGTCAGCAAGCTGCTCTACTGACAGTGAACTTTTAACAAGGAAATTATTAAATTTAGTCGTGCATTTTAGCATCGGACAATATTCAGGCAATGAATAATGTCGACTATGCTTAACAGAAAAAACTATATAAGAATTAAGATATCCAGGGCTTTTGCCCCAGCATCGGCATGATCAGTCAATCATGCTGAATTCAGTTCTGGTTCAGAATGCAAGGCACATACTTCCATTCACACGCTCTTCACACAAGTTGAGACAAGCTCTGGCTCAATCGTGATTTGACTGGGAGGCCTTATGAAAAGCATCGCCTTATCGCTTGCTATCAGCATGACCATGTTGCTGGTGTCAATCTCGATCTTGTACAACCCGCCCACCCCGCTGCTGAATTACTGGTTGGCAAACAACATTAGTCAAAGTACAAATTTTACCACTGTCAACAACAGTGCGCTTACCACTAACAATACTTGCCATCCAGAACGACCTGTTGCAGTGATGCTTGATGCACACTCGCCACAGCCAAACATGTTCTATCTGGGCGAGGCAAACAGCGACAAAGCCAATGAGCTTCTGAAAGCTGCTGATTGCACGCACACAGAGCTGCACAGACCGTCCAGCAGATTGCTCAAGTATGACGCCATGCGAACAATGCAAGATGGCAAGTTTATTCTGGTGTTTCATCCCCAGCTGGACGATGTGCTGGTGTTTGAGATGTCTGCTCAGCAACAAATAATGCAGACCGAACCCACGCCCTCTGGCACTATCATCGAAATGTAAACAGCGGAATATAAAAAACAGTCGGACGGGCGTGATTTATTTTTCACTTGGCTTATAATAAATAGAGTTATTTATCAACGTAGATAATAATAAAAACGGATATAGATGAAACTTCAGCAATTGAAATACGTCCGGGAAGTCGCCAGGCGCGGCTTGAGTATCTCTGCAGCAGCAAATGCCCTTTATGCATCACAGCCAGGCGTGAGCAACCAGATACAGCAACTGGAAAGTGAACTGGGCCTCCTGGTTTTTGAGCGGCACGGCAAGCGTCTAACCGCAATCACACCGATGGGTGAAGCCGTGATCGCCATGGCAGAAAGAGTCTTGCTTGAAGTCGAAAACATCCGACAACTGGCTGCGGATAATCGTCATGAAAACAAAGGCACCCTCTCCATCGGTACCACCCACACACAAGCACGCTATGCACTGCCAGCAGCTATTCAGGAATTTTCAAAGCATTACCCGGATGTGCATCTGAACATGGTTCAAGGCACACCCACCGAAGTGGCCGAGATGGCTTCAACCGGTCATGTCGATATCGCTATCGCGACTGAAGGTTTGTCACAATTTGAAAATCTGGCAATCCTGCCTTGCTACCAGTGGAACCGCTCAGCTCTGGTCACACCAGGTCATCCCCTGCTTGAACAACCACTGACCCTCGAAGCACTGTCCGAATATCCATTGCTCACCTACGTGATGGGCTTCACCGGGAGAGCACAGCAGGATATGGCATTTACCGAGCGCGGACTGAGACCCAATGTCGTATTCACAGCAACGGATGCCGATGTTATCAAGACCTATGCCGCACTTGGCTTAGGCGTAGGCATCATCGCAAGCATGGCTTTTGATGCGGAAAAAGATGCACCGCTCATTGCACTGGATGCCAGCCATTTGTTTCAATCCAGTACGACTCACATGGGGATTCGCAAAGGCAGCTATTTGCGCGGCTTCAGCTATGCTTTTATCCAGTATTTTGCCCCGCATCTAAGCCGCGATGTGATCAGTGAAGCCATCAGATTATGAATTTTTCACTTGGTCTGAACATGGACTAATGATAGTTTTAACGGGCTGAAAATTCAGTATTACCAATCGTTTAATCAACTGATAACTATAAGGACTATTCATGAAAGCTGTACTTCGCGGGCTGATGCTGGGCCTGTTCCTGGTTCCTTCACTGGTGATGGCGCACGGCGCATCTCGTCTGCAAATCGAAGAATCTGTCACCATCAATGCTGACCCTGCCACTGTCTGGGCGGCAATCAAGGATTTCGACAGCATCCACACTTGGCATCCAGCAGTGCTGGCTACTGAAGCGCAAGGCGGTAATGAGCCAGGCGCAACACGCACTCTGATTCTGGAAAATGATCTCACCGTCGGCAATGTACTCAACCGTTATGATGCTGACAAAATGAGCTTTCAATACGACATCACCGAAATGAGCGCTGTCGGTGAAGTTGATATTCATGGCGAAATGGTTGAAATCCCAGTGGTTCCTGTCAGCCGCTACAAAGGCTGGGTATCTGTGAAAGCTGATGGCGCAGGTAGCAAAGTCACCTTCTTGGGCAAATTTTTCCGTGGCTACACCGGTAACCACCATGAGCCAGAAGAGTTGAATGACGCCACAGCACGTGCTGCTATCAGCGGCATGTACCGTGCGGGTCTTGATAACCTGAAGGCACAACTGGAAAATTAATTTCCAAACAGACTTTACCCTAAAAAGGCGCTATGACAGCGCCTTTTTTATTCGTCAAATTCTCCAATTTTCTGTATATTTCAAGCTTTGTTACACAAGCCTCGGGGTGGTCATTTTGACCTGAGATCCTCTCACCGGAGATGGAACCCGATGAACCTGATCCAGTTAATACTGGCGTAGGGACAGGCTGATCCTGATATACCATTCACCGGTAATACATCCCGATCTCCTGTTCTTTTTATCGAGATAAAAAGGATAGACATGCACCACAAACACCTTTCTGTCATTGTCATGACAAGTCTGGCTATTGCCACAGCCAACGCCGATGATCTGACACAATTACCATCAATGACCGTTGACGCGGATTTGCGTGGTATTGACCTTTCCGAAATCGCTGCCAGCGTCACCATCCTCGACGAAAACGAAATTCAGGATCGTGGAGCCAGCCATTTTTCTGATGTGCTGTTGCAACTCCCCAACGTCAATTTTTCTGGTGAAGGCTCATTGCCCAGACATATTCAGATTCGCGGCATGGGTGAGCGTGATGAATACACCGGAGCACCCAACGCAAGTGTCGGGTTTGCCATTGATGGTATCGACTTCAGTGGTATCGGCATGCCTGCCAGCCTGTTTGATGTTCAACAGGTCGAAGTGCTGAGAGGCCCTCAGGGAACACGTTATGGTGCCAACGCGCTGGCTGGACTTATCAATATCAAATCCAACGCTCCATCAGCACAACGAGAAACACTGCTGGAAGTGACCGGTGGTCAGGATAATCTGCGTGAGTTTGGTTTGATGACTACTGGCGCCTTCAATGAAGACAGTGACCGCGCCTTGTATCGCCTGTCGCTGTTTCGTCATTTGAGTGATGGTTTCCGCAAAAATGATTTTTTGGACCGGGACAACACCAACAATCGTGATGAACTCTACCTGCGTGGCCAGTTGAGTTTTCAGTTGACCGATACCAGTCAGCTGGATTTGACACTACTGCATGCCAATATTGATAACGGCTACGATGCCTGGTCGTTGAACAATAATCGCCGAACACTGACTGATGAGCCAGGTGATGACAAACAACGGTCATCTGCCATTGCGGCCAAGTTCACCCTGTCGGGTTTTCAGGCTTTTGATCTGATTAGCACCAGCACCTATGCCGATTCCAGTCTGAAATACAGCTATGATGGTGACTGGGTGCATCCAGGGTTTTATCCAACGCCTTTTGTTTATAACTTCAGTAATAACAAACAACGTGAAACCTTCAGTCAGGAGTTTCGTTTTGTTTCCAAACCAGAACAGCGGATTTTCAATCAATCGACAGATTGGCTGACCGGGATTTATTTTTCCAACCTGCGGGAGCGTAATCGGACAGCCGAAGAATTTGTCGATGATTTCACTGGCGGTGATTTATTCACGGACTCAGGTAGTACCCGGTTTAATTCCAACAATATTGCGGTATTTGGTCAATTGGATCATCACCTTGATGATGCCACGGTAGTGTCTGGTGGCTTGCGTGTCGAACACAATCGCCAGCGCTTTAGTAGCAGTGCGAGTGAACGCTTTTCGCCCAGCAACAATATGATTGGCGGTCATATCAGTATCAGCCACCAACTCACTGAACAACACAATGCCTACGCAGCCATCTCTCGTGGCTACAAGGCGGGTGGCTTTAATACCGGTCTGCCAGCCAACGCCAGTAATGAATTCATCAAATACGATAAAGAAACCGCCTGGAACTATGAGCTGGGGCTGAGATCCAGTTTCTTAGAAAGACGTGTTAATACTGCGGTTACCCTGTTCTACATGGATCGTCGCAAGCCTCAGTTTGATGGCTACACTTTTGATCCGACTGGCGAAACATTCAGTTATGTATTTTTCACCGAAAACCTCGACAAAGCCAAAAACTACGGTATTGAGGCGGAAGCAGACTGGCAAGTAACGCGTGACTGGAAACTGTTTGGCTCACTGGGGCTGCTGAAAACCAAAGTCAGCGGCCAGCCAGTCAATAGTGAATTTACCATCAGTTCAAGAGAGCAGGCGCATGCACCAAGTTATCAATACAATGTCGGTGCTCTCTATCGAAATGTCAGTGGCTATTTTGCTCGCGTTGATGTGACCGGTGTCGATGCTTTTTACTATGACAATGTCCACAACTTTCGTTCCAGTCGCTACACACTGACCAATGCTCGCCTTGGTTATGAGAGCAATCAGTGGGAAATATACCTGTGGGGTCGTAATATCTTCGATCGCAAATACGCCACACGTGGCTTTTTCTTCACGAATGAGCCGAGTTATTCTGAGCCAGCACAGGGCTATGAAAAAATCGCGCCGGGCCGCCAGTTTGGTGTCACCGCAAGGCTGCGTTTCTAAACTCAAAAGGTCATGACAGTATGCGCGTTTCAGTTGATATCAGCCTGTACCCACTCACCGAGTCCTACGTTGAGCCGATCCTCAGGTTCATCGACAAGTTGGAGCGTAATCCAAAATTACAGGTGGTACGAAACAGTTTAAGCACCCAGATTTTTGGTGACTATGCTGATGTGATGGCCGCAATGGATAAGGAAATTGAAGCCGTATTTTCAGTGATGCCTGACAGTGTATTTGTTTTAAAACTGGTCGGACATGACCGTTATCCGGTGAGTGATGATTGATCAGCTCATCAGCTGGGAAACCCTGGCTGCCAGCTTGGGCATCGCCTATATTCTACTGGCAGCCCGTGAATCACAGTGGTGCTGGCCAGCGGCCTTTATCAGCACGCTGATTTATACCGTATTGTTCTGGGAAGGTCGCTTGCCCATGCAGGCATTACTTAATTTTTACTACATGGGCATGGCGGGCTATGGTTTTTGGTTATGGCATCACGGCAACCAGGTTGCTGGTGCCGTAGTGATTCATGAATGGCCATGGCGCAATCACCTGATTTATCTCAGTGTGGGTTTATTACTGACACTTGTCATTGGTTATGTGCTCACTCAACACTACCAGACACAATATCCATACCTCGATGCTGGCATCACCGTATTTGCCATGTTAAATACCTGGCTGATGGCACGTAAAGTCATCCAGAACTGGTTGTATTGGCAAGTGATTAATTCCGCATCGATTGTGCTGTATCTGCTGACTGGTTATCTGGCCACCGTGCTGATGTTCAGTATTTACCTGTTGTTGTCGTTCCACGGATATGTCAGCTGGAAAAAGCGAATCCGTCTGCAGTTAAGTTAACTCACAGATAATGCGGAGCATGCATCCATTTTTGCACGTCTTTTTCACCCAACACATTCATTAAAAACAACATCATCCGATAGGGTGCACGCACAATATCCAGTACTGGCAGCGGACAATATTGCTGATATTGTTCTGTGAATATGCGCCATTGGTCTGCCGTTAACAGATACTCCAGCAGGACAAACTCCATCTCCACCGGCCCCCAGACAAATGCATCAAGATCGACCAGGGCAGCCAGTTGTCCTTCATGCATCAGAAACTGATCCCATCGCAGATCAGGCATGATCGGTGAAAACACAGCAGGTCGACAGAGCAATGCCTGCTGAGTCATGGCATCAAGCAATTCCTTAGCCACAAAGTTTTGTTTACTGGCCAGTGACAGCATGCTGTCACGCAGTCGAACAGGCCAGAGTTCAGCGGTGAAATCGGCGCTTGCCAGACTCCCCCACTGACTTTGTTGCTGCGCATGCAGACTCGCCAGATGTCGAGCCAGATCTCGTACAGATGCATCTGTCACGGCATCGTTGGTCAAGGCCTTGCCAGCCAAGGCTTCTGCCATGACATAGCCTGGATACATGCCTTCATGGCAACTGGCTCCGGCGGCTAACAACGCTGGAATGCTTAAGGGTGAATGCTGGTTGATAAACCCGTAGACGAGATCAAATTTCTGCATTTGCACCGGCAAGTGCAAATCAAACAGTAATCGCATACCGGTCCAGAACGTTGATTCTTCTACCCACTGCAAATCGCACAGCTTGAGCACCAGTCGCCCTGAATCAGTTTCCAGAAGCCAGGTGCTGTTGGTGCTGTCTTCATACGGCGACATCAACCTGACCGCCTTGTTGAAATCCGGTAAGGTTTCTTGCTGCTGTTCGCTCAGAAAACTATAGGGGCTGCGGTTGAAATCTACCAAGGCAATCTTTCGCCATTGGTGTGCCAGAAACCACCGCTGGTCTCCAGAGTCAGCTCATCCATCCGCGCTATCAGTCCGGCCGCTGATTCATCGGTATCGATCAGACCTCCATAGCCAGTCATCGCTGTGCGTACCCAGCCTGGATGCAAGATCGCTACCGCAATACCTCTTGGTTTGAGATCAATAGACAGCGACTTGCCAGCGGCATTCACTGCCGACTTTGACATTCTGTAAGCATAACTGCCGCCCGAGTCATTGTCCTCAATCGATCCCATTCGACTTGTGATAATGCCAACCTTACTGCCCTGTTTCAGGTTATCGAGCAATGCCTGGGTGGTCATCAACGGCCCCAGACTGTTGACCTTGTACATGTGCACAAAATCGTCAATGGTGTTGGAATTAATATCATTAATGCCCAAGCCGGCGGCGACTCCGGCGTTGTTAATCAGCCAGTCAATAGTTCTGCCTGCCAGCTTTTCTCTGAGTTTGGCCAGGCTTTCAATCGAGCTGACATCAACCCCATCAATAACCTCGACATTCAATGCATCCAGTTCAGCCGAAGGTTGTCTACAGGTGGCGATAACATGCTCACCTCTGGCCGCTAGCTGTTGCGCCAGAGCCAAACCAATGCCTCGACTGCATCCGGTTATCAGGACTGTTTGCGACATTTACATGTTCCTCCCATTTTGAAGTGCTTTCATTGTTTCAACAGTGGGCTGACGCACCACACCCGCCTCGGTGACAATGACATCAATCAATGATGCTGGCGTGATATCAAACGCAGGGTTTACGGCATCAATGCCCTCTGGGGCAATCTGTTTTTCTGCAAGTTGTGTGACCTCTGCCGGGCTGCGTTGTTCGATTGGAATGAGATCACCATCACTTAATTGCCAATCAATCGTTGATGTTGGCGCCACCACCATAAAGCCAATACGGTGATATTTTGCCAATATCGCCAGGCCATAGGTGCCGATTTTATTAGCAACATCGCCATTTGCAGCGATTCGATCAGCCCCAACAATGATCCAGCTGATACGCCCTGATGCCATCAGAGACGCCGCTGCCACATCGGCATTCAAGCTGCAGGCAATGTTCTCGTTCAACAACTCCCAGGCTGTCAATCTGGCGCCTTGTAACCAGGGTCTCGTTTCGTTGACATGGACATGTTCGATACGACCCTCTGCAACACCTTGTCGAATCACGCCCAAGGCCGTGCCAAAACCGCCTGTTGCCAAAGCTCCGGCATTGCAGTGAGTCATCACCTGTGAGCCGGTCTCAATCAGTTCAGCACCCAACCGGCCCATTTGGTGATTAGCTTCAATATCAGATTGATGAATCTGTACTGCCAACTCAAGCAATTGCTGCTCCGGCGCCTGTTCATCTGGTAATGCCAAATAAAGATCCGACATCTTATCCAGTGCCCACTTCAGATTAACTGCGGTTGGGCGTGATGCTTCAAGCCTTGCAATCGGTGCAGTCATGGCTTGCTTCCAATTGACTCCGGCAATATTCCAAGCATGACGTGCAGCCAAAACAACTGCATAGGCGGCGGTAATTCCAATCGCAGGCGCTCCGCGAACGACCATGTCATGGATGGCGTGAGCGACTGTATTGGCATCATCAAATGTTAACCAAACCGTTTCAGCGGGCAAGCGCCGCTGATCCAATAAACAAAGTCGCCCATCTCGCCACTCAACTGGCTGAATTGAAGTTTTTGTCTTGTCCACACTGACCCCAATAACAAAAAGCAGACTTTGCTTAACTGCGTCCAACGTACTTTAAATAAATAGTATTAATAGTAACTTATGTACGGCTTATCCGCACCAACAAAGCAGCAAGCTTGTTAGGTATTCGTCATAGACGACAGGTATAATCCAGGGCTATGAAAAATGTCGATCTGATTCTCAAATCTCGCTGGCTTTTGCCTGTTGATGCTTCGCGTTCTCTGCTTGAAAATCATGCGCTGGTGATACACGAGGGACGTATCGTCGATATCTTGCCCAGCGCAGATATTGCTCTTCACTACCAGTGCCAACAGATCCTTGATTATCCAAACCACTGTCTAATGCCAGGGCTGATCAATAATCACACCCACAGTCCGATGTCACTATTCCGGGGACTGGCAGATGATCTACCATTGATGACCTGGCTCAATGAGCATATCTGGCCCGCAGAGGCCAAATTTATAGGCGATGCTTTTGTCGAAGCAGGCAGCAAACTGGCTATCGCGGAAATGTTGCGGGGTGGAACAACCTGTTTCAACGATATGTATTTTTTCCCGGAAGCAACTGCCCGAGTTGTCGACAGTAGTGGGATTCGAGCCAACCTTGGCATGGTCGTGCTTGAGTTCCCAACCGCATGGGCACGCGATGCCGATGAATACTTGCTGAAAGGTCAGCAGCTTCATGACCACTATCGCAATCATCCAAGAATCACGACCTCCTATGCCCCACATGCTCCCTATACGGTCTCCAATAAGACTCTGGAAGCGATTATCGTCAATGCTGAAGAAATGGATCTCAGCATTCAGATGCATATTCATGAAACGGCAGATGAAATCGACAGCAGCCAGCAGCAATTCGGCATGCGTCCACTGAAAAGACTTCATCAACTAGGCCTGCTGTCACCCCGTTTAACGGCTGTCCACATGACACAGCTCACTGAACAAGAGATTACGCTTTGTGCGGATACCGGGATTCATATTGCTCATTGCCCGGAATCCAATATGAAACTGGCCAGCGGCTTTTGTCCGGTTGCTCAATTGGCTGAACATGGCATCAACATCACTATCGGCACCGATGGCGCAGCATCGAACAATGATCTGGATATGTTTTCTGAACTCCGGCAGACAGCGCTACTGGCAAAAGCAGTGGCCGCAAATCCCAGCGCCATCCCAGCAATTGAAGCCATCGAAATGGCAACCATCAATGCCGCCAGATCAATGGGCATAGACAACAGCACTGGCTCGCTGGAGACCGGCAAAGCTGCTGATATCATCGCGGTCAATCTCAATGAGCTGGAAACACAGCCCTGTTATGACATCACCTCCCAGTTGGTTTATGCCTGTAGCCGTGACAAAGTCACCGATGTTTGGGTGGCAGGCAAACAGCTGATGAAACAACGTCAGCTGACCACACTTGATGTTCATCAAATTGTCGACGATGCGCGACAATGGGCCAGTCAAATAAGGTAAATGTGCATGAGTCAAATCGATCAAAACGTCGACCCTGTTGAAGTTGCAAAATTTGATGCGCTTGCAGACAGTTGGTGGGACCCTCACGGTCAATCAAGACCGCTCCATGAAATCAACCCGTTGCGACTTCAATACATCACTGACTGCAGTTCTGGACTTGAGCGTGCCAAAGTCATCGATGTGGGCTGTGGCGGCGGCATTTTATCCGAGGCGATGGCAAAGGCCGGTGCGGAAGTAACGGCAATAGACATGGGCGAAATGCCGCTCAATGTGGCACGCCTGCATGCCTTGGAATCTGGTCTGACCATTGACTATCAACAATCAACCGCTGAGGCGATGGCGGCCCGTAGTGCAAATAGCTTTGATATTGTCACCTGCATGGAAATGCTGGAACACGTGCCAGATCCTGCTACCGTCATCCAGGCTTGCGCCATACTGGCAAAACCAGGCGGCGATATTTTCTTCTCAACGCTCAACCGTCACCCCAAAGCCTGGCTGCTCGCCGTATTTGGCGCTGAATATTTACTCAATATTCTGCCCAAAGGCACTCACGACTATCAGCGGTTCATTCGCCCCTCAGAGTTGGCAGCATGGTGCCGGGCATCCGGGTTACAGGTGATGAATATTACCGGTATCAACTATCAACCGCTCAGCAAACAATTCCGGTTGGGGCAGGATGTAGATGTGAATTATTTGATGCATTGTCGATTGCTGCCATGATTATCTCGACATTCGATGTTGTCTTGTTTGATCTTGACGGGACATTGATTGATACCGCCCCAGATCTTGGCTATGCGTTGAATGGTCTGTTGCAAGCACATGGTCATCAGCCATTGGATCATGCCAGAATCAGACCCTATGCCAGTCATGGCAGTGCTGGTTTGATTAAGCTGGGTTTCGGAGTGAGCACTGACCATCCTGATTACCCGGCATTGCAACAACAGTTTTTACAAATCTATGCCGATAATATTGCCCGTGAAACCAGATTATTCCTTGGCATGGAACAAGTGCTTACATCTCTGCAGCAGCGGGGTATCCGTTGGGGAATCGTCACCAATAAGCCCGCTTTCCTGACCGATCCCTTAACTCAGGCCTTGGGTTTAACCGAACAGGCAAGCTGCATTGTCAGCGGTGATACAACTCAACACAGCAAGCCACATCCTGAGCCTTTATTGTACGCAGCAGAACTGCTGAACACTGCCGCAGCCAACTGTCTGTATATCGGCGATGCTGAACGCGACATTATCGCTGCGCAACGCGCGCACATGCGCTCGGTGGTTGCCCTTTATGGCTACCTTGGTGAACATGACAAGCCTGAAAGCTGGCAGGCGGACTGCATGATCAATCACCCTCATGAGATATTGCAATGGATTTAATGCTCCTGCTACTGGCGCTGGTTTCAGGGCTGGCTATCGGCTTCACCATTCGCCAATTCAGAATTCGCAAACTTGAAGCGGACAATGCTGAATTAGAGTTGAGACTGGCAATCGCATCGGAGAACAAATCGAACCTGGATGCCTTGCTCGCTCAAACACAGCAGCAGTTAGCAATCACTTTCAATCAACTCTCCAACGAGGCGCTCAATCGCAACAATGATCAGTTCCTGAAACTGGCTGAAGAAAACCTCAAACGATTTCAGAGTGAAGCTAAAGCCGATCTGAGCAGCAAAGAGAAAGCTATTGAGCAATTGCTTAAACCGATCAACGAAGCCTTGCAGCAAACCAGTAAACAAATTCAGGACATTGAAAAAGAACGCAAACAGGCTTATGGCAGCTTGAGTGCCACGATTTCGCAAATGACACAAAGCCAGCAACAACTGCAACAGGAAACACAGAATCTGGTGCAGGCCTTAAGACGTCCAGAAGTTCGAGGTCAATGGGGCGAAATGACCCTGCGTCGTCTGGCAGAATTGAGTGGCATGGTCGCCCACTGTGACTTTTTTGAACAAACACACACCCAGACAGAGACTGGCAGCATTCGACCGGACATGATTGTACGCTTACCTGAAAAGCGGGAAATCATCGTTGATGCAAAAACTCCGCTGGACGCTTATCTCTCGGCAGTTCAGGCCAAAGACGATTCGATTCGCCAACAGGAGTTAAAACGACACGCGCAGATCATTCGCAACCGTGTGCGTGAACTGGCACGCAAAAATTACTGGGCTGAATACAGTAACTCACCAGAGTTTGTGGTGCTGTTTATCCCGGGTGAACAATTTCTTGCCGCAGCACTTGAGGTAGATCCGGCCCTGCTGGAAGACAGCATGAACCAGAACATCATTCTGGCAACCCCGACCAACTTTATTGCCTTGTTGCGTGCCGTTTCCTATGGCTGGAAACAGCAGGCACTGGCCGAAAATGCCGAAAATATTCGCGAGCTCGGTGAAACCCTGTACAAGCGCCTGGCCACATTTGGCGGACATCTCGAGAGCCTGGGCAAAAGCCTTGGAAGTAGCGTCAACCACTTTAATAAAGCCGTCGGTTCATTGGAAAGACAGGTATTGCCTGGCGCTCGAAAATTTACCGAAATGGGCATTAGCAGCAAGACTGAAATCAGCGATCTCCCCCCGGTTGAGAATCTTCCTCGACAGGTCCAGAACAGCACCGATGACTCAAATACTTAGTGTAGATTCGGCATATTCTCACTGCCTCAAGCTTGCTCAAAGCCACTACGAAAACTTTCCGGTAGCGTCGATACTTTTACCAAAGTATCTGCGTAAGCCCATAGCAGCGATCTATGCATTTGCGAGGACAGCTGATGACTATGCCGATGAGGGCGATTTGCCGGCCGCAATGCGTATACAGCAACTGGATCAGCTCAGTGCTCAGCTAAAGCAGATACAGACTGGCGGTTATAGCGGCAATGATCCGATTTTCATTGCCCTGCAAGACACTGTTCAGCACTTCAAGCTGCCGGTACAGTTGCTCGAAGATTTGCTGATCGCATTTCGACAGGACGTTAATCAAAATCGCTATCAAAGCTTTGATGAACTGCTCAACTATTGCCGCTACTCTGCCAATCCGGTCGGTCGACTTGTTCTCTATTTAGCTGGAGAGCCCAGCTCACAGCAGTTGGCTCAGTCTGACGCCGTGTGCACCGCACTGCAATTAATCAACTTCTATCAGGATATTGTGCAAGACCTGACCGAACAAAACAGGTTGTACCTCCCCTTACAGGAACTGTCAGAGCATCACCTGACAGAACAGGATATTCTCAAACCAGATACTCGACAGCTTACACCGGTTTTACGCAGCCTTTATCAACGAACGGCTAATATCATGGCTAATGGGGTGCTGCTTGGAACCACAATCCCCGGCAGGCTGGGCTGGGAAATTCGCGCCATGACACTGGGCGGTGTGACCACTTTGGCTAAACTTCAAAGTCAGCCCGATCATCAACTATTAAACCGTCCCAGACTGAGTCGAATCACACTGTTCGGCGTGCTGATGAATGCCTTCAGCTTAAAGCGCTATGATTCTCGTATCCAAAGTCTCTTGTAACGATTCGATTTTTCAGCCCATATTATCGGTTTCACGGTAGCTATTGGCATCATCCCCGATATCGTTATCGCTACTGGTACTAAAGCTCAGACAAAAAAAAAACCCGGACCTCAAAGAGGACCGGGTATTTTCATATAAAAACCTGGCAGTGACCTACTTTCACATGGGAACTCCCACACTATCATCGGCGCTGAGTCGTTTCACTACTGAGTTCGGGATGGGGTCAGGTGGTGCCAACTCGCTATGGCCGCCAGGCATAATCGCTTGTCTGCATTGCAGACTGTTCGGAAAGTAACTCAGCGATG
>NZ_APHR01000050.1 GCF_000349205.1 Methylophaga lonarensis MPL
GAATGGCTTTCTGTAACAACACCGGCCTGGGCWCMGMWTCACCTTAATATCCGGCGCAATTTCTTCGCCTGCGCCAGACGTCAGATTGTGCAAACCGGCTTTGGTAGTGCCGTAAATATCAAATCGTGGCGTCGGATTTTCTACGTTGATATCGGTGATGTGCACAATATCGGCCGGGGCACCGTTTTCTCCGCGCATGCGGTCCCGTAACGCCTCATTGACAATAAACGGCGCCATCATGTGCACATAGAAAAACTGGTGATATTGCTGAGCAGCCTCAACCAGATCATCCGAGGTCGGGGTAAAACTGGAAGCATTGTGAATAATCGCGCGAACCGTGTGGCAACGAGATTTCAAAGCCTCGGCAAACTGCATGATTGAATGACTATCTGCCAGATCGGCTTGAATAGTTTCAATGCCCGCATCTTCAAGCTTTTGGACATCCGGGGTGCGACTGCGATAATGTGCCAGCACATGATAACCATCTCGATGCAGACTGTTTGCGATATGAAAACCAACCCGACGGCCGGCCCCCGTCACCAACACTATATTTTCCAACACAAGTCTTCCTTCAGTAATGAATGAGTCAATTTTGCCCGCGCCTGAACCAGCGGATCTCGCGGTCAGTCTGGCACTGCGTCAGCGGATTTGCTCTGCAATTGACGCCGCAAATGGTCATTTGCCGTTTTCTGAATACATGCAATTATGTCTGTATTCACCCGGACTAGGATATTACAGCGCGGGCAAGGAAAAGTTCGGCGCTGCCGGGGACTTTATCACGGCCCCCGATATCAGTCCGTTGTTTGCTGCCGCTTTGGCGAGGCACTGTGTTGATGCCCTGCAACAAACTGAAAACGGCATTGTGCTGGAGTTTGGCGCCGGTAATGGCCAACTCGCAACGGATCTGCTGACCCAGTTCGTTGAGCTGGAGTGCCTGCCGTCCAGATACTGTATTTTGGAAACCAGCCCAAGCCTTGCCGAGGCTCAACAGCAAACTATTTTTGCCCGGCACCCCGATCTGACAGATCGAGTGGTATGGCTTGATAACCTGCCAGCCGCATTCCAGGGCGTAGTGATCGCCAATGAAGTCTGTGATGCGATGCCAGTGCATCGACTGGAATTTACCTCACAGGGCTACTTTGAACTGGCTGTCACTGATGATGGTGACAACTTGCGTTGGTGTCATCGACCTTTGCCGATACAGCTTGAAGCCTTTGCAGAGCAAATCCAACAGCTTAATCAGGGTACCCGCCCATACATCACCGAAGTCCCACTGGTGGCTTCTGCGTGGCTGAACAGTCTGGCGGAGACACTGCAACAAGGCGCGGTGTTTGTTATCGATTATGGCTATCCTGCGAGTGAATATTATTTGCCCGAGCGCGTTCAGGGAACCTTGCGCTGTCATTATCAGCACCAGGCGCATGATAACCCGTTGATTCTACAGGGTCTTCAGGATATTACCGCTCACGTCAATTTCTCCGCACTGGCTGAGACCGCATTGTCGGCTGACTTAGATGTCAGCGGCTTTCATTATCAGAAGGATTTTCTGCTGGCAGGAGGGCTGGCCGAACTGGCAAGTGAACAAATGACCGGTTCACAGGATGTTTTCATGCAGATGAAAATGGCTGCCGCGCTGAAACGACTGCTACTGCCAGGCCAGATGGGGGAGAGCTTCAAAGTGTTATCACTCAGCCGTAACGTTGAACTGACCCGGCTTTGCCCGATGAGCGACAAGCGTTATCTGTTGTGAACGGTTGAGCGAAGCATCCGCACTAGGTGTTTGCTTCAAAAATAAAAAAGGGCGATTGCTCGCCCTTTTTTTGTGATGCTAGACAATCACTTATTGTCTAAGACGTTCTACTTCTTCTCTGAGACGCTCGATCTCGTCTGACATTTCAAACAGGATTTCCTTAACGTTGCTCATATCATCACGCAAATTACCAGTTTCCTGCTTGGTTCTGACGATGTCTTCAACCAGTTGTGGGTTGATATCGCCATGCTGTCCCTGTCTGCGTTCCTGTGCCGTTGCCAGCACGGTTGGAATATCAATCACCACCCAGTCGGTACGTTCTCTGCCAGAGTTAGGATCCTGGTAGAAAGAAATGCCGTTATCCTGAGCAACCGTGGTGCTGACTCCCGAATCACGATTTCGTGAACCTGGCAGCAGCGGATTTACACGACGGTCAATGGTTTGTCCGGTGAATTGATCCTTTTCTCTGTACTCTTCGTGAATCAGTCCAAAGACAAAGTTCAACCGACCAGCACCATCAACAAAAACACGGGCACTGTTGGTGCGACGCTCACTGGCGATCGCGCCCTGATGCAAACCGAGAATCACGAAGTTTACATCTTCGTTCGGGCCAGCCTGTCCGAGACCACGCGACAGCGTTGAGCTTAAGGTTGACAGCTCACCGGGTGAAAACAGTGGCACTTGAGAGGTACGCAGCAAAACTCTCTGATTGACATACATCGACTCCAGAATACTGCGCATATCTTCCTGGCTGATAGGCAGAGGATGTTGATTTGGAACCGCGCCTGAATCCTGAGAAACAACACGAACATACTGGAGATTGGATTCCCACAGGGTTGGACCCGTCTGCGCAGCTTCCATCGCTTGAGCTTGCGGCTGTTTACTGAATGGATTGCTGCAACCAGACAGACCGACCATCATCGCCATGCTGGCAGCGATCAAACCGCTGATTTTAACTACGCCTCGCATAATAAATTCCTCGTTTAATTTTTCCGGTTCTTATCAGGGACGACTGAGTTCAGCCTTCTGTTCCCGACATAACAACGCTTGTACCGACTCGCGCGGATCGTACCCTTCAAACAGGATTTTGCATACCTGCTCAACAATCGGCATCTCTATATTGGCCTTTTGTGCCCGCAATAAAACCTCTCGGGCAGCATGCATACCTTCAACTGTTTTGCCGACGTGCCGGACAGCTTCATCAACGCTCAAGCCCCTGCCAATCGCCAGACCGAGTTGTCGATTTCGACTCTGATCATCAGTACAGGTAAGAATTAGGTCACCAATGCCTGACAGACCAAACATGGTTTCTGGCTGCGCGCCAAGAATTGCTGCCAAACGCAGAATTTCTGCCATACCCCGGGTCAATAATGCAGCCCTGGCATTGGCACCATACCCTAATCCATCGCTGATGCCAGCGGCAATCGCAAGCACATTTTTTACCGTACCGCCGACCTGAACACCCAGTACGTCATGGCTGGTATAGGCGCGAAGGGTGGGTCCGTGCAGCGATTGCGCCAACTGGACAGCAAAATCATCATTCTCAGAAGCAACAGTCAACGCTGTTGGCAGATTTCTGGCGACTTCCGCAGCAAATGAAGGTCCGGAAATTACCGCTAGCGGGTGCTGATCGCCCAGCGTTTCTCGAGCGGTGTCATAAAGAAAGGCACCGGTATGCGGTGTCAATCCCTTGGTTGCCCAACTAACCGGCACACCCGCAGGTAAGTGCTGAACCAGCATCGACAGAGCTTCGGCAAAAGCATGACTTGGCACCGAGATCATGACATGTTTGCATTGTGTCAGTGCCTGTTGCAGATCATCGACAATATCAAGGCTGTCAGGAAACACCTGACCAGGAAGATATTCATCATTACGGCGCTGTTCACGCATGGCCTGGCGCTGGGCATCATTCCGCCCCCAAAGCCATACCTTGTGATCATTGCGAGCAAGTGCCATTGCAAGCGCGGTACCCCAGGCACCCGCACCAATTACCAAGGTTGGAAACAATGCCTCAGTCACATCAGTTCGCATAAATTTTGCGATTAGTGTGTCTGATCCTGTCCCGCTTGCTGTTCAGCTGCGGCTTGTTGTTCACGCGCACGCTCAATCTGGTGCATGTACAGCGCATCGAAGTCTGA
>NZ_APHR01000051.1 GCF_000349205.1 Methylophaga lonarensis MPL
TCAGGGTCGTTGCAGAGGCTGCCGATGGCGCCGAAGCCTATCAACTGTATCGCCAGCATCATCCCGATATTGTGGTCATGGATATTTCACTGCCGGGACAAAGCGGTTTGAAGGCACTGGACAGAATTCGTCAGTTAGATGCTGATGCTCGGATCGTGGTATTCAGCATGCATCAAAACCTGGTATTTGTTGCTCAGGCACGACGTGCTGGCGCCATGGCCTACATCACCAAAAGCAGTGATCCTCACATGCTGATAAGAGCTATTTTTGATGCTTTTGAAGGCAAGCACAGCCTGAGCCCAGACATTGCCATGGCTCTAGCCGTAGAACAACCAGGCGAACAACAGGCACTGTTGGAACAGCTGACCGTGCGAGAATTTGAAGTGTTAAGGTTGTTGCTGGAAACCAAAACAGCCCAGCAAATCAGTGAAATATTGAATATCAGCCCCAAAACCGTTGCTAACGCCCATTACATTATCAAACGTAAATTGGGCGTCAGCAGCGATATTGAGCTGACCCGTCTCGGTATCAGATTGCAGTTGGTCAACCTCACCGATCTGACAGAAGAGGCGGATTAGTGGTTTACGCTATCAAGCCGCGGCGTCTTTTTTGACATCATCCTCAAAGTCATTACGAATCAGATAGTCAAAAGCACCCAGTGCAGCGCGAGCGCCCTCACCCATTGCCATGATGATCTGCTTGTATGGGATGGTAGTCACATCACCTGCGGCAAAAACGCCTGGCAATGAGGTTGCACCGTGTGAGTCGATTTCGATCTCACCGTACTTGCTCAGCTCGATAGTGCCTTTGAGCCAATCCGTATTCGGAATCAGACCAATCTGAACAAACACACCTGCCACATCAACCACATGGCTTTCCTCGGTAGCACGATCCCTATACACCAGACCATTCACTTTGCCATCAGCACCGGTAATTTCGGTGGTTTGTGCCCCGATAATCACTGTAACGTTAGACAGGCTGTGCAAACGTTTTTGCAAGACAGCATCTGCTTTCAATTGATCAGCGTATTCGATCAGTGTGACATGACCGACAATACCGGCCAGATCGATCGCTGCCTCAACGCCTGAGTTACCACCACCGATGACGGCAACATGCTTGCCTTTGAATAATGGACCATCGCAATGCGGGCAGTAGGCAACCCCGTGACCACGATACTCGGACTCACCGGGAACACCTAATTCACGCCAGCGGGCACCAGTGGCAATAATTACCGCTTTGCTGCTCAGTTTGGCACCGCTTTCCAGCTCAACTTCAACCATCTGACCATTTTTGCTCAGTTTGGCAGCGCGCTGTAAATGCATCACATCAATATCATAGGATTTGACGTGTTCTTCCAAGGCGGCAACCAACTTGGGCCCTTCGGTTTCCTTAATGGAAATGAAGTTTTCAATCGCCAGCGTATCCATCACCTGACCGCCAAACCTTTCGGCAACGATACCGGTTCTGATGCCTTTGCGTGAGGCATAGATGGAGGCTGATGCACCGGCAGGGCCACCACCAACAATCAACACATCAAAAGGCGCTTTCTGGCTGATTTTGTCAGCTTCACGTTTAATCGCACCGGTATCCAGTTTGCCAATGATTTCAGGCAGGGTCATACGTCCCTGACCAAACTGCTGACCATTCAGATAAACAGTAGGTACCGCCATGATTTGCTTGGCTTCCACTTCTTCCTGATACAAGGCACCATCAATCATTGTGTGACTGATATTCGGGTTGATTACCGACATCAGGTTCAGTGCCTGTACGACTTCAGGACAGTTTTGGCAGGACAATGAGATATATGTCTCGAAGTGATATTCACCTTCAAGATTTTTAATCTGCTCAATCACTTCAGGCTCGGTCTTCATCGGATGGCCACCGGTGTGCAGCAGTGCCAGCACCAGAGAAGTGAACTCATGTCCCATCGGAATACCTGCAAACCGGATCTTTTCCTGCCCATTGGGCTGGTTGACTCGGAATGAAGGTTTGCGAGCGTCGTTCTCAGCGTCTGAAAAACTGACTTTGTCGGACATCTCGGCGATTTCCTGCAGCAGCTCACGCATTTCCTGTGATTTGTTGCCGTCATCGAGTGACGCAACCAGCTCTACCGGACGCTTCAGGTTCTGCAGATAAGTTTTTAATTGTGCTGCGATATTTGCATCCAACATAAGACACCTGCCTAAGTGATATCAATAATTCGGGGGAGTGTTGTCTGCCTCGCAGACAACATTGCATGTTTCAAGCTTGGACAGCTGCCCGACGGGGCAACTGTCCACATGCCTGATACAGGTTTAGATCTTGCCAACCAGATCCAGTGATGGAGAAAGTGTTTCTTCACCTGGCTGCCATGAAGCCGGGCAAACTTCACCATCATGTGAAGCAACGTATTGAGCCGCTTGGATCTTGCGAACCAGTTCTTTGGCGCTACGACCAATACCCAGATCGTGAACTTCACAGACCTTGATGACGCCTTCTGGATCAACCACGAAAGTACCACGCAGTGCCAGACCTTCTTCTTCGATCATCACTTCAAAGTTACGGCTGATTGCACCAGTCGGATCACCCAGCATTGGGAAGTTGATCTTCTTGATGGTGTCAGACGCATCGTGCCACGCTTTGTGCGTGAAGTGTGTGTCTGTAGAAACTGAGTAAACTTCAACACCCATTTCTTGCAGTTTTGCATAGTGGTCAGCCAGATCACCCAGTTCAGTCGGGCAAACGAAAGTGAAGTCAGCTGGGTAGAAGAAAAATACAGACCACTTGCCTTTGACATCTGCATCAGTCACAGGCATGAATTCGCCTTTGTGGTAAGCAGTTGTTTTAAAAGGTTTGATTTCAGTATTGATCAGTGTTGACATGGTTAACTCCTTTAAAGTTGTCATTAGTGACGTTAGGCATTCTAGGGTGGGTGTATCATCTAGTCAAACGAATAAAATCTATTGATATAATCGCCTTTTGCGATTATTCATCATCAATAGTCAAAACAACGTTGACCGCAGCCGATCAGCCGTATTTTCAGCCGGTCCGCTTTTGACGTACTTCCAATGCCTCAACTATTGCGGTGATGGCAAGACACAGCTGCCGCAACTCAGCTGATTCGATAATATAAGGCGGCATGATGTAGATAAGATTACGAAACGGTCGAATCCATACACCCTGCTCCACAATAAACGCTGGCAACCAGTCCATATGCTCCCAAACAGGTGCCACCAGCTCGACCACGCCGATAGCGCCTTTGACCCGCACATCGTTGACTATTGAAGAATTGTTCAATTGACTCAGTTCTGCTTTGAGTTGTGTTTCGATGGCGGTTACGCGTGATTGCCAATCGCTTTCCTGCAGCAAATCAATGCTGGCACTGGCCACGGCGCA
This sequence comes from Methylophaga lonarensis MPL, assembly GCF_000349205.1. Classification (GTDB taxonomy): domain Bacteria; phylum Pseudomonadota; class Gammaproteobacteria; order Nitrosococcales; family Methylophagaceae; genus Methylophaga; species Methylophaga lonarensis. The sequence continues at coordinate 3,376 of NZ_APHR01000051.1, forward strand.
AGCCAGTGGGTTGCCCATAAAGGTCGGACCATGCATCAACACACCAGCACCATCGGCAGCAATGCCAGAAGCCACCCGGTCATTGCACAATACCGCTGCCAGCGTCATGTAGCCGCCGGTCAAGGCTTTACCAAGACAAAGAATATCCGGCACGATGCCGGCCTGTTCATAAGCAAACAAACTGCCGGTTCGGCCAAACCCAGTGGCGATTTCGTCAAAAATCAGCAACAAATCAAACTCATCACACAACTGACGTAACTGGCGCAAATATTCCGGGCAATAAAAACGCATACCGCCTGCGCCCTGCACCAGTGGTTCAACAATCACAGCTGCCAGTTCGTGTTGATGTTGTTCAATCAATTGCCGGTAAGGATCGATCATTTCAGCGCGCCAGTCGGCATCGTCACGACACTCAGGGGCTGGGGCAAAGATATGCTGCGGCAGTACCTTGGCAAACATGCTGTGCATGCCATTCACCGGATCACACACTGACATCGCGCCAAAGGTATCGCCGTGATAACCACTGCGCAAACTCAGCAGTTTTTGCCTGTGACGGCCGGTGGTAAAGCTGTATTGCAGCGCCATTTTAATGGCCACCTCAACAGACACCGAGCCCGAATCCGCCAGAAAAACATACTGCAGGGAATCATCGGTCATATTCACCAAACGCTGCGCCAGGCTCACCGCCGGTGAATGGGTCAAACCGCCGAACATCACATGCGACATCTGATCGATTTGCTGTTTCGCCGCGAGATTCAGTTTGGGATGGTTGTAACCGTGAATCGCTGACCACCACGACGACATGCCGTCAATGATCTTTCTGCCATCCATCAGCTGTAAATGGACACCCTGTGCAGAACTGACCACATGCATGGGTGAGGGATGTTTGACACTGGTGTATGGATGCCAAAGATGTTTGGCATCCAGTTTGAGAAGTTCATCTTGATTCATGACAGCCAATCATACAGATTTGCTGGGCCTGCAGCTTGATGCAGGCCAGAAAGCAGGTTATTTGGTAACGCTGAAACTCTCACCACAACCACATTCTGAGGTGACGTTCGGGTTACGGAATTTAAAACTTTGATTCAGTCCTTCACGAACAAAATCAAGCTCCATACCATCCAGTAATGGCAAGCTGTCCGAATCGACCACCACTTTGACATTGTCCTGCTCGATCACCACGTCGCTGTCGGCAACGCTCTCGGCATAATCAAGCGCATAGCTGTAACCAGAGCAACCACTTTTTACCACGCCAATTCTCAGACCAACACCAGAACCACGCTTGGTCACCATATCCTGCACACGTTTCACGGCAGATTCTGTCAAAGTAATCATTCTGTTCACCTGTTCATTAAGTGGCTGAATCGATTGGCTTCCTTGGCTATCGCCTCAGCCAGGCGTTCAATTTCATCGATAGTGTTATCAGCCGAAACACTCACTCTTACCGCCCCCAGTGCGGTCAAATCATCAATGCCCATGGCTGTCAGCACATGGCTGGGTGTTTGTTGCCCTGTGCCACATGCTGAACCACTGGAAACAGAAAAGCCTTGTCGATCCAGTGCCATCAGCAAGCTATCTGAGTCATACCCCTGCAAGGCAAAAAATACCGTATTGGGCAAACGCTCAGCATGTTCTGCAAATATTGTGACGCCCGGCAATACTTTCAAGCGCTGTTCGAGCGTATCTCGTAGCTCACGGCAATGCTTGTCATAGTGCTCAAGTGTCTGACGGGCATGATCAGCTGCGACTCCAAAACCAACAATAGCAGCCACGTTTTCAGTGCCACTGCGATGATCATCTTCCTGACCGCCGCCCAAGATAAAGGCAGGCCAGTCGATTGACTTGTCGACAATCAGCGCGCCGATGCCCTTGGGGCCACCCATTTTATGCGCCGACAAACTCATCAATTGCACGCCCAGCTGTCTAAAATCAACGGGGATCTTGCCAACTGCCTGAACCGCATCGGTATGCATCGGGATCTGCCGCTGCTTACATAAAGCCGCAAGCGTTGCCACCGGTTGCAAACTGCCTGTTTCGTTATTGGCCAGCATCACTGAAACCAGACGTGTTTGGGGACTCATCATGGTTTGAGCTGCCTCAACCGCCACAACGCCCTGATCGCTTACCGGCATTTTCAGTACAGTAAAGCCATGTTTTTGCAGGCGATACACCGGCTCAAGTACAGCAGGATGTTCCGTCGGATTTATCAGTAACTCACCGTCGCTGAATTGCTCACGAAGACCGGCAAATACTTGATTGTTGGATTCCGTACCACCGCTGGTAAAAATGACTTGAGCAGGTTCGACATTCACCAGATCGGCCACTTGTTGCCGAGCCGTGTCCATGGCGGATTTGCCAAACCGGCCAAATCGATGACTGCTGGAGGGATTGCCCTGCTGCTGCCGCAGATAAGGCATCATGGCGTCAAGCACGCCCTCGCTCAGACCGGTGCCGGCGTTGTGATCCAGATAGCTGAAAGCCATAGCGCTAGCGACAGCCGTCAACCCACATCAAAACGGATGACTTTTTCTTTGGAGGGCTGACGATTTTTTTCGTAGTTGCTGACCACTTCAGCAAGACTGATGCCGGCCAGGTAAACACGAATCTGGTCACTCAGGCTTTGCCATAATTCATGGCTCAGGCACTGTTCATCACCATGACAGTTATGACGACCTTCACACTGGGTGCTGTCAACTTTTTCATCAACTGCGGAAATGACATCCAGCACGGTGATCTGCGCAGCCGAACGACTCAGACGGTAACCACCGCCGGGGCCACGCGAACTGCTGACCAGTCCTTGCTTGCGCAAGCGGGCGAACAGCTGTTCAAGGTATGACAGTGATATGCCTTGTCGCTCGGAAATATCCGCCAGTGTGATTGCCCCAACGCCGTAGTTGAGACTCAGATCCAGCATGGCAGTAACCGCGTAGCGGCCTTTGGTAGTCAGACGCATGACACTTTCCGAAATAAATCAATCATGCAAGTTTTTCATGTCCGACTATTTTAGTCAACTTTTGTATCTGACTGCCGTTCCAACTCACAATCGTCCAGTTCTGGTAGCTCCATATCAGGGATTTCCCCGCCAAGCCGCTTGATCGTGCCGCACAGTGTGTCCACGCGTTTATCCATGGCGTGAATGTGTTCGATCAAGCCATGAATCGCTGTAGCAACCGGGTCTGAAGACTGGCCTGAAGTACCATAAGCATCAAAGCCCACGGATTGGGCCAGTTTTTCCTGTGCCAGTTCATCAGCTGTTTTTTTGCGTACTACTCTGCCTGGTACACCGACTATGGTGCCGCCGGCTTCTACATCTTTAACAACAACCGCGTTGGAACCCACCCGAGCGCCATCATGCAGCCGAATCGGGCCCAACACCTTGGCACCGGCACCCACAACGACGTTGTTGCCAAGCGTAGGATGGCGCTTGCCCTCTTTCCAGGAAGTCCCGCCCAGGGTAACGCCGTGATACAAGGTGCAGTCATCCCCGATTTCGGCGGTTTCACCGATCACAACTCCCATGCCATGGTCGATAAAAAAACGACGACCAATCTTTGCGCCCGGATGAATTTCAATACCCGTCAGCCAGCGGCCAATGGTAGAAATAAATCTCGCCAGCCAATACCAGCGATGTTGCCAGAGCCAGTGACTGAAACGATGCAATTGCACCGCGTGAACGCCAGGGTAAGTAGTAATAATCTCAAAGACATTTCTCGCCGCGGGATCGCGATCAAATACGCACACAACATCTTCTTTAATCCGTTGCCAGACCGTGACTTTTTGTTGTGTCATTTTAATGTCCTCGCTTTAGTTTCTGCTGCTCGCAAAATGCCATGCAGAATTTGTAACTCATTACGATCCAAATCTGCACGATTGAACAGGCGACGAATTCTTCGCATCAGGTAACGTGGATTCTCCGGATCCAGAAACCCTATGGCCGTCAAAGATCGCTCAAAGTGATCATAAAGATGTGACAAATCCTCGGCGTGAATCGCTTCACGCTGCTCACCGATACGACCGGTGTGTACTTCCGGGTTAAAGCTCATTCGAAGCTCATAGGCCATCACCTGCACCGCTGCTGCCAGATTCAGTGAACTGTAGTCCGGATTTGCCGGGATATTAATCAGCTTGTGACAGTTATCCAGTTCTTCATTGGACAGACCGGAATGTTCACGACCAAAAACAATCGCAATCTCGGCATCATCGTCGTATTGCGTCAAGTCGTGAACCGCTTCTCGTGGGTTCATCACCGGTACCGGCAAATGTCGTAGACGGGCACTCATGCCATAGACTTGCCGACAGCCCTTGATTGCATCTTCCAGACTATCATGGACCTGCGCCAAAGCCAGCACATCATCCGCCCCAGACGCTCGTGCTGTTGCTTCTGCACTCGGGTAAATCTTGGGCGACACCAGACGCAGCGATGCCAGCCCCATGGTTTTCATGGCTCGTGCCGATGCACCAATATTGCCGGGATGCGTTGTGCCAACCAGCACAAAACGAATTTTCTGCATCAGCATGCTGAACTGTTCCTTGTGATAAACATGGCATCACCATAACTGAAAAAGCGATAGCGTTCTGCAACCGCATGCTGGTATGCACCAAGAATATGATCGCGTCCGGCAAATGCCGACACCAGCATCAACAAAGTCGATTCAGACAGGTGAAAATTGGTCACCATGGCATCAACCGAACGAAAACGATAGCCGGGGTAAATAAAAATATCGGTTTCACCCTGATACGGCTCGATTTGTCCTGATAAAGACGCCGATTCCAGCGCGCGAACGCTGGTTGTCCCGACCGCAATCACTCGACCGCCGCTTGCTCTCGCTGCTCTGACCTGCTGGCAAACGGTTTCTGTCACCTCCAGCCACTCGGAATGCATTTGATGCTCAGTGATATTTTCAACCCTGACAGGTTGAAAGGTGCCAGCACCCACATGCAAAGTCACCTCGGCACGTTCGATACCCATAGCATCGATCTGTGCCAATAACTTTTCATCAAAATGCAATCCGGCTGTCGGTGCTGCCACCGCGCCAGCCTCTCGGGCATAGACAGTCTGATAACGGTGCAGATCGGCAGCATCCACCTCACGCTCTATATAGGGTGGTAACGGCATACGACCATGTTGTTCCAATGCCGCCAATACCGAACTGACATTCAAAAACTGCAGCTCAAACAGTGCATCCTGACGGCCCAGCACCTCAACATCCAACGCTTGTTCCAGTTTCAGCCTGCGTCCCGGCGCCGGAGATTTGCTGCTACGAACATGCGCCAATGCACGTTGATCATCAATGATGCGCTCAATCAACACCTCGACTTTGCCGCCACTGTCCTTATGCCCTAGCAAACGAGCCGGAATCACACGAGTATTATTGAAGACCAGCAAATCGTCCTTGGTCAGCAAACTCGGTAAATCAGCAAACATCCGATCCGACAATGAACCCGAATCACCGTCAAGGCACAAAAGACGACTGGCGCCGCGTTCAGAACAAGGATATTGAGCTATCAACTCGTCAGGCAGGTCAAACTTGAAATCACTGGTTTTCATGGCGGCATCATAACAGACATCGAAGTCGGCTCAGATGGGGGCCAAGACGATAAACTACAAGTGGCTGCAGACTGATTTTGGTCCAGCTATGCGCCTGTCAACCGTGTCTCAGGCTGTCTTGCCACAGATCTGTGGCAATATTCATGCGATTTTCTGGAATCAAACTCGGATCAGCCTCAACTGCACCAGCTGCATTACGGCCCCTGTATTAATTTAACTAGCTCCCTAAATTCATCAGTTGCGTTCTGTATTCAAAAAACTGATTTTTCTGTGCTGTACGCTCCATACCACAGGAGCCGGTACCAAACATCAGCCAGAACTTATAATTCCTGTCTCCAGTTGATTCTCCAGCAAAATTATTCATCAGCCCGTGCTCATAATTGGCGTAGCTGACAATTAGATCTCCTGTCTCTCGATCCCTTACCCGCCAGCTCTCCCCTCTTATCCCCATGAAGTGACGTGTGAACTGAAACTCAAATACAAAGCGCTGGTTTAAATTACGTTTTCTTACACCATCCTCCCGAAAATCCTTGGCCTCACTATCTGCAATCAAGGTCTCAGCAATACCGGGGTTTTCTGCCTGCCATTGGTCGATGGTTTTATGAATGGTTATGCCACCATGCTGCATACACAGGCTACGATGACTCAGGTACGTCGGTATCCAGTCCCACATCACCACGGCAAACAACAATACGCCCACCGGCAGACCATAATGCCAGCCTGGTTTGCCATCAGAACGTGCCCATTTGAAGGATTTTTTGGTCAGATAAAATGCCAAAATCAGATACGGATATATCAGCAGTCCCATTGCATTCTCCTTGTTCGCGGCGTCACGGGATGTTCAGCTCCAGGTCAAAAAGCTTCGTCAAAATACGTCCCTGTATTCATTTAATTAGCTCCCTAAGTTTCTCAGCTGCCTTTCTATCTCTATAAAGTCAAACTTCTGATTGATACGTTTTTCACCACAGGAGCCGGTACCAAACATCAGCCAGAACTTATAATCCCTTATACTCTGAGAACCCAAAGCCAGAAAATTCACAAGCCCGTGCTCATAATTGGCATAGCTGACAATAAGCTCTCCGGTCTCACGGTCTCTTACCTGCCAAGTCCTGCTTCTTATACCCATAAAATGTTTTTTCGATATGCTCTCAGATACAAAGCGCTGATTTAAATTACGTTTTCTTACACCATCCTCCCGAAAATCCTTGGCCTCACTATCTGCAATCAAGGTCTCAGCAATACCGGGGTTTTCGGCCTGCCATTGGTCGATGGTTTTATGAATGGTTATGCCACCATGCTGCATACACAAGCTACGATGACTAAGGTACGTCGGTAACCAGTCCAACATCACCACGGCAAACAACAATACGCCCACCGGCAAGCCATAATGCCAGCCTGGTTTGCCATCAGAACGTGCCCATTTGAAGGATTTTTTGGTCAGATAAAATGCCAAAATCAGATACGGATATATCAGCAGTTCCATTGCATTCTCCTTGTTCGCGGCGTCACGGGATGTTCAGCTCCAGGTCAAAAAGCATCGTCAAAATACCTCCCTGAATATGCATTTAGCCAGTAACGTTCACTACTCTCCATTTCTTTGATGATCGAGGATCAACGTTCACGTAAACTCTCGTTTCCATACCTCAAAAGTGGTGATAGAAAAAAGCTGATGACACGTCTTTGGCAGGTTTTTTATCTCGGCTGTAGTTGCCATTCCGGGAAGCAACCTGACCTTCCGGTCATGCATGTTCATGCATATCGGTATTCATTCGAATGTGAACGACATAGCGCAGACCGATTTCAGCAGGGATGGAACAAACCAGGAAATATCGAATACAGAGCTCAACTTTCCAGCAAATTTCGCTCGACGAGTTAGCAGAATAGTCTCACCAGACCATCTGTGTGTAAGTTCTGAAACGGTGATTGAGCGCGGAGAGTCATCACGAAGATCATGAATTAAAACATCAGGCTTGCCCTGATCATTCAATCGCACGCGGGCGATGATGAAATAGTGCCCATCTCGGGCTTTACCTATGGCAGGTAAAAAATCATTATTGAGTTCGACGATGGTCAGCGAAAAAAGCCTGGCCTTAAAATCCAATGATTCTGCTGCGAGTATGATGTCGCCATCATCAAAACGCTCACCACGTCTGAAATGATGTGCTAATTGGGCGGGTTCTGCTGCAACTTGATAATAACGTGCAAGTGCAACCAGGCAGTTTAGGCCGGTATCCATACGCTTTGCATCCATGCTTTATAGTTTTTAGTATCGTCCTTGATACAGGCAATATTATCAGAATATTTGGCAGCTGTTACTTGTTAGTAAGCAGCCTCAACTGATGAATTTCTTAGTCATGATATTCAATAGCTGGCAGGTTGCAACCTGTCAGCTATTGAAGTTTCGAATTACTCGGCCTCTTTGACGATTTGCGCTTGATGGAAGTTTTCAAGGCCCATTTTGTCAATCAGGCTCAGCTGGGTTTCCAGCCAATCGACGTGTTCTTCCTCAGAAGCCAGGATGGAGCGGAACAGATCTCTGGTGACGTAGTCGCCTACTTGCTCGCAGTATTGAATGGCTTCTTTTAGATCAGGGATAGCGTCCATCTCCAACGACAGATCTGCTTCGAGCATTTCTCGAGTATTTTCACCGATGCGCAGAGCACCCAAATCCTGCAAGTTAGGTAAGCCTTCAAGGAACAAGACACGCTCTGTCAGTGCATCAGCATGCTTCATTTCATCAATCGACTCGTGGTATTCATGTTCGTAGAGATTGACCAGCCCCCAGTCTTTGTACATCTTTGCATGTAGAAAATATTGGTTGATGGCCACCAATTCATTCCCAAGCACTTTGTTGAGGTATTCAATGACTTTTTTATCGCCTTTCATGGCTGTCTTCCTTTGTTGATTGATGTGGTAACGATATCAACATTGGCACTAAAAAGTCAAAGCTAAGTTATTGATTAATATATGGAATAGTAATTATTCTCATCCGTGTCTGCTTATGATTTGTATTACAAGCAGGCAAAAAAAAGCCCTGAACGAATGAACGTCAGGGCCTAATATCGAAGAGTCAGAGATTTAAGATGACATTACTGCAATTGATGATGAAACCGACGAAGCGTCCAGATTATCAAGGCTTTTTTGCAATACGCGATTCACCTTGAATTGGCACTTGCCGCAGCAACCTGCCGCTCCGGTCTGCTGTCTGATAGCGTCGACAGTGGCAGCACCGTCAACAACAGCAGATTCAATTGTGGCAACATTTACGTTATTACAAATGCAAACGATCATTTCGGGCAACCATCAACTAACAGTGATGCAAATGATAATGGTTTACATTTACATGGTCAATAGCAAACATGCACTTTTTTGACAAATTGTTATGCCGTTCCAACAGCAATGCCGCTAACCCACGGAGTTATCGATGAAAACCACTTCTGCCACTATTCTGATTGTCGAAGATCATCAGGATCTTGCCGCCAACATTGGTGATTATCTTGAAGCGGGAGGCTTTCAGGTCGATTTTGCTGCAGATGGTCTTTCTGCCATCGGCTTGTGCGAAAACAACCACTACGATTTGATTGTGCTCGATATCATGATGCCTGGAATCAATGGCTTTGAAGTCTGTCGGAGGCTGCGTCAGGAACAGCACAGTGATGTTCCTGTCATCATGCTGACCGCTAGAGATACGCTGGACGACAAGCTGACCGGCTTTGATCAGGGAGCCGATGATTACCTGCTCAAGCCTTTTGAAATGAAAGAACTTGAGGCACGCATCGTTTCGCTGATTCGCAGACACCGTGGTGATCTGGAAACTTCAACCCTGAGCGTGGCCGACTTGAAGTTTGATCTGCAAACCATGCGGGTCACACGGGGTGACAAAGTGATCAAGCTGTCACCCATCACCTTACATATACTGCGAATTCTGATGCGTGAATCACCAAAACTGGTGACCCGTGAACGCATCGAAACTGAAGTCTGGGGCGATGAAGCACCCGATAGTGACACACTACGCAGCCATCTTTATAACCTGCGTAAATCTATCGACAAGCCGTTTCAGGAATCCTTAATGCATACCATTCCGGGCGTCGGCTACAAGCTGTGTCGCGCCGAGGAGGTTTAAACCTTAATCAGCCGAAAACTGGGCCGAGGGGAAATGTACACTCACCTCGGTGCCCTCACCCATCTTGCTGGACAGACGTAAACTCCAGTCATAACGATTACAGAGTCGTTTTACGATGGTCATGCCGATGCCATGACCATTGCTTTGACGTTGCTGCTCAGCACGATAAAACGGTTTGAAAACCTGATTCATCTGCTCCTGATTCATGCCCACACCACTGTCTGCGACCGAGAAGCCATCACTACGAACACGGATATTGATGCTACCGCGAGGTGTGTAATTAAAGGCATTACGTAGCAGATTGCTGATAAGAATCTGCACCACTCGCTCGGGTGCGTTAACGCTCAGCATGCCGGCTTCTTCAACATTCACCGTAATCGGTTTGTCGTGATAGATGATTCGCAGCGTTTCTAATTCAGAGGCGATCAAATCATTAATATTGACGCGCTGTTGTGGCAGGCTTTGTCCTTGTTCACGCGCCAGAATCAACAAGGTTTCAATCAGCGCTTCCATGTCATAAAGCGTGCGATACATGCGATTAACCTGTGGACTGGCGCTATCGCCATACTTGCGCTCTATCACTTCCAGCGCACTGCGCAATACGGCAATAGGCGTACGCAGTTCATGACTGGCATCGCGGGTGAAATTTCGCTCGCGTTCAACAAATGAGTCGAGTCGATCGGTGAACCTGTCCAGAGCACTCACCAGACTGGCTACCTCTTCATCGGTGATGTCCCGAATCTCACCCAAATCAAGACGCGGTAAATGGCCGTCTTTAAAGTCCGCTTCACTAACGGCACGTGCCAACCTCACTACAGGTGAAACCGCTTTATGCGACTGTCGATAGGCAAACCAGGCAAGCAGGTACAATACGACTAGAACGCCGGCCAACGGCATAATGCCAAATACCAAAGCCAGCCTGGAAACCTTTACTTCGTCAAAAATCAGAAACAGCCGCTGATCACTGTGATCATCAACAAACACAATCGGCACCAGCCCGTTGATTGGTACCCGATGCATGCCAGGAGAAAGATCTTTTAGTGGCTCAGGTATCAAGGAATTATCTCCAGCCACCATCATGTAGGACTGCAGGTTCATTGTATTTGGCAGTGCAAATTCCGGGTCAGCGTCACGCATCTGCCAGAAATACTCGGCCTCGCCTTGCAGGGCCGCTCGCACCAGAATGCCTTCCAGCGTGAATTTTGCGGCATAGATCCCCGCCAGTGTGACCAGGCTGATCAAGGCAATCTGAATCAGAAATACCTTGACCAGCTTCCGCTGCAGCGTGTTGCTGGATAGCTGTTGTTTCAATTCAATTCAACCGTTTGCTGAACAAGTAGTGTCCGACTAACCATTCTGTACCATCACGATAACCGAACAGTTCTGCACAGGCCATGAAAAACAGTCGCCAGCGCTGCAACCAGATACTGCCCTGGCCTTGACCGTAGATCTCGTCAAACAACTGTTTGATTTGCTTGCTGTGACGGTCGGTATTCTCCAGCCAGGCTTCTGATGTTTTCTGATAGTGCTTTCCATTGACCAACCACTGGCGCTCAATGCGCATCGCATCCTGAAAATGCAACAGCGTATCGGCAGATGGCATCAACCCGCCGGTAAAGAAATATTGTCCCATCCAGTTGTCATCACCTTCTGTCTCGAAGGGATATACCACTTCACGATGGCAGAAAATGTGCACAAACAGCTTGCCATCAGCACGCAGCCAGCTGCTGATTTTTTCAAACAGCTTCTGGTAATTACGCATATGCTCAAACATTTCAATCGACACCACACGGTCAAACTGCTCGGTCAGTTCCAGTGCGTTGACATCACAGGTGATGATTCGAAGGTTGCTAAGGCCTCGTTCCAATGCCTGACGCTCAATATGCTGTCTTTGAGAATTGGAGTTGGAGACACCGGTGATACGCGAACGTGGAAATTTCTCAGCCAGATACAAGGTCAGCGATCCCCAGCCACAGCCGAGCTCAAGGATATCCTGACCATTTTCGAACTCACCGCGCTCGACATATTTTTCAAGCATGGCTTGCTCTGCTTCATCAAGATTGAGCGTGTAATCATCCCACCAGCAACTGCTGTACTTGAGATGTTTGCCCAATGCCATCTGATAAAATGCTGCCGGAACTTCGTAATGCTGCTCATTAGCCGCATCTGTTTCAATGGCAATCGGGCTTTCACGCAGCATACTGATGCGACTGATTTTGTGCAGACTGGATTGTTCCGGGTTATGAGCAAATTCATCCTCAAGCCGTTGTTTGAGCAGCTTGCGAATGCCAACTCGTACCAGAGCATCTGGTATCAAGCCTTTTTCAGCGATTTGAATCAAACTCATAAACGTTTCCTCCAGGGAATGAATGGGCTGGTGGTCTGTTGATAACGACGATAGGCGTCACCACGACTACGCAAAGCCTGTTGTTCTGTATAGGGAATACCACTGATGAAATAAAGAAAAGCCAGCATGACCAGCGGCGCCAGCCACAGCCAACCGGCATAGCTCAGACCAATGGCCATAATCGGATAGCTGAACCAGTGCAGCCATTCGAAAAAGTAATTGGGGTGTCTTGAATAGAACCATAGCCCTGTTTCACAGACTTTGCCCTTGTTGGCAGGATCAGAACGAAACGCATGCAACTGCTGATCCGCAATGTTGACGCCAACAAAAGAACCCAAGGCCAACAACAACGCCAGCACGTGTTGTGGCTGAAGCTGTTCGATATTACCGTTGGCGATGACCCAGGCGGGCAAGGCCAACAACCAGGCGAGGATAGCCTGTGCCAGGAAAAACCAGAGCAGGTTTTGATCGGCGTTTTCTCCCCAGTGCTGTCGCAAATATCGGTAACGACCATCTTCAGGTTCTGCCAAGACTCGTCTGGCTAAATGCCAGCTCAAACGTAGATACCAGCCGCCCATGATGATCGCTATCAGTACCCTGAGCATCACGCTGCCATCTGAAAAAACCGCATAAATAATCGCAATCAGTCCGAGGTTAAATGCCCAGAGCACATCAACGATGCCTGCATTTTGTTGCCGGCATTGCCAGATCCAGCCTGCAAACATCACCGCCACTGCTATAAAGAGACTAAGCCACAGCATTTTGCTGTTCCTTTTCTTGTTGGTGCCAAATTCTGGCCAGCAATAACAGACCTGGAACTACCAAAGCCCAGGCAATAGCCAATCCAGCCAGCAGTGCCGGAGTATCCAGCCAAACCAGAGCGCCAAATCGCTCACCAGCAAAGTAAGACAGTGGTCCGCCTATGGCTGAAAATGCAGCCGCCATGCCTAACTTTGTTTGCATCCAGCCCAAGGAATGGTTGAGCACCAAGGCAAAGTTGACCCACAGACATAAAATCCATACCGGTGCGGTTTGCTCAGCCAGTTGTTCGTTGAACACCAACCAGCCCATTGCCGGCCAAAAACTGTCGAGCACCAGCCCGACCAGCAAGGCGGTAATGACCAATCTGAAGTCTGTGCGGCGACTGTTGGAATACCAAAAATGAATCAGTAAAAACACACTGCTATACAGCACTGCGATTCGACTGTCAGGCAGACTGCCGGCAATGACGCAGACCAGCCAGCCGATTTGAAACAGAACAAAATTAACCAGCTTGGACATTAGCAGGCACCCACTGTGAACGACGGTTTTCAGGTTTGCTGAACAGCAAATGCACATCACTGATACTGCGCTCGATAAATCCGCCCTCGCAGTAACACAGATAAAACTCCCACATCCGAATAAAGTGTTCCGGATAGCCCAGCGCTCTGACTTGGTCGAGCTTGCTCATAAACCGCTGACGCCAGATGTTGATAGTCTGGGCATAGCTCGGACCAATATCTTCAAGGTTGATGAGACGCAGTTCAGCCTTTGCCGCAGCATTACTTAGCACGGTCACACTAGGGATGAAGCTGCCGGGAAAGATATATCGCTTGATGAAGTCGACTTGTTTGACTGCTTGCTGGTAGCGATGATCTTCAATGGTGATTGCCTGAATAATTGCCAGACCTTCAGGCTTGAGTAATGACGAACATTTTTCGAAGTAACCTTCAATGAAGTGATGCCCCACCGCTTCAACCATTTCGATGGATAGCAGCTTGTCATACTGCCCCTGCAAGTCGCGGTAATCCTCCAGCAGCACGGTGACGCGATCCTGCAATCCGGCACGTTTGATTCGTGCCTGTGTGTAGTCAAATTGCTGTTTGGAGATCGTGGTTGTAGTCACCTTGCAACCGTAATTAAGGGCTGCATAAACAGCGGCGCCACCCCAGCCTGTGCCTATCTCCAGCAAATGATCGTCAGGTGTCAGTGCCAGCTTGTCGCATAATCTCGCCAGTTTCAGCGATTGTGCATCCTCAAGACTCTCATCACCGGATATGAACAGACCCGATGAGTACATCATCCAGTCCTTGTCCAAAAACAATTCAAACAAGGCATTACCCAGATCATAGTGCGCTGCGATATTACGACGACTGCCATCACGTGTGTTGCGATTGAACCAGTGCAGTGCCTTCATAAACCAGGCTGCAAAGCGTGCTGGCCCTCTTTCCATGCCATCGTTCAAATGGCGATTGCGAACTAATAAACGCACCAGACCCGTCAAATCATCACAGTGCCAGTCACCGGCCATGTACGATTCGGCAGCGCCAACACTGCCGCCATGAATCACAGACTCAAAAAAGTTGTCATTAATCACCCACAGAGTGATATGCAAGTCGGAGGCTGCGTTGCCAAACACATAGTGATTGTCACCATCCACCAACGTCAGCTGCCCCACACTCAACTGCGCCAGCTGCCTGAGCAGCAGCTTTTGATACAAGCCAGCAAGTCGACCGCGCTTATGCGACTGTGAAGCTTGAGTCAGATCAGATTTCATTACTGTTCTCCTGTGGCGTTATCCGTTGAGTTTGATTTGCCGGGGTGGTTGTAAAACGGCACGCCCTTGAGTTTGAGTCGTAGCGCATGCCAGTAAATTCTCATCACGACGCGCAGAGTCTGCAGTGGATATTGCCAGGGCAACCGTCGCATCGATTGTTGTGTAAACGCTTGAGCACTGCCTTTCATGGCTGCTTCGAATTGTTTTTGCTGGTCTTTAAACAGCGTCATGTGAATATCCAAATGCTGTGGCTGCATACGGAAGCGCCACCGATAACGCAGTTGCATCGGCATAAAGGGTGACACATGAAATTGCTTGTCAAACTCAAACAACTGTTCTTCAGAACCATCTTGCACCGGCAACACATAGCTGAACCGTTCATTCCAAGGTGTGTTGTTGATTTCGGCCACAATGAACTTGAGCTGTTGTTGCTCATAGCAAAAATAAAAACTCACCGGGTTGAACACAAAGCCGGCATATCTTGGATGGGTGAGAATTTTGACGCTGCCGCTAAAGCGCTGCTGGCAGCTTTGCCAGATGCGTTCAGCCACTGCCTGTTTGATGCTCAATGAGGCGTCACCGATGTAGTCATCACGAACAAAACCAATCAGATTGAAACGATTAATCGACCACCAGCGGCTTTTGCGAAAAATTGCCTCAAGTTGGTCAACATCAAACAACAACATCGCCAGTGGATATTCAAAACCATGCACTTTGGGCTGGAAACGCTGATGCCAGACCGTGCCCTGATAAATACCATCAGCCAACATGGACATTGCCCTCAGCAATGGTGCGGTATTGGTTGATGTGCGTGATGACGCGTAACGCACTCTTCACACCATCTTCGTGAAAACCCCAGCCCCAATAAGCACCGCAATAATAGGTGTGTTGTTCACCGACAAAATCCTGCCAGCGTTTTTGGGCTCGAAGAGTGTCGTTGTTGTAGATTGGGTGAGCATAGCGGCGGCTCAGATACACCTTGGCAGGGTCCACCAAATGTCCGGAATTGAGTGACACGATAAAAGGATGCTGATCATCCAGCCCTTGCAGCGTGTTCATGTGATAGCTGACGGTGCATTGGCTGGTTAATTCAGGACACACCCGAACATTCCAACTGGCCCAGGCTGCTCGTCTGCCAGGCAGGATAGAGGTATCGTGATGCAGCAACATATCGTTTTGCTGATAGCGAATATCACCGAGCACCGCGACTTCTGCGACCGATGGCTTGGCCAGCATTTGCAATGCCTGATCCGAATGCGTAGCAATCACCACTTTGTCGAAACGTAAACTTTCACCATTGACGATGAGGGTCACACCTGACGCATCACGCACAATTCGCTGTACAGGTGTGGCCAGATGGAACTGCGCATTGCTGGCTTTACTGAGCGCTTCGACGTAGGAATTGGAGCCACCCTTGACCACCCGCCACTGAGGTCTGTCGGTCACTGACAACATCCGATGATTATTCATAAAGCTGACAAAATAACGTGCCGGAAAATCACGAATGCTGACACTGGGGCCAGACCACAAAGCACAGGCCATCGGCAAAAGATGGTCATCGATAAAAGCCTTGCTGTAGCGGTTTTGTTGCAGATATTCGCCAATGGTCAACGAATCATCGGCCGAGTCGAGCAATTTGGGCGCTTCTCGGTAAAAGCGCAGCAAATCCCAGAGCATCATGTAAAAACGTGGATTGACCAGATTTGTTCGCTGACAAAACAAACGATTCAGATCGGTCGCGTTGTATTCCAGACCGCTCAGGGTGTTGTGCACGCTGAAGCTCATTTCAGTCGGCTGACTTGAGACGCCTAACTCGCCAAGCAAAGCCGTAAAATTGGGATAGTTTTCGTTGTTGAATACTATGAAGCCGGTATCGATGCGGTATTGTTGTCCCGCCACATCAATGTTGTGGGTATCGGTGTGACCGCCGAGGTAATTGTTGGCTTCAAACAAGGAAACTTCATGTTCCTTCGACAGGTAGTAGGCACTGGTCAAACCGGAAATACCTGAACCGACAACGGCAATTTTCATTGTTTGGCCTCCCCTGCCATATGCCTGTCACGTTTTGCTGCGGGCACTTGTTTTAAATCCCAAATCAGTCCTGACCAATGCATCAGTTTGAGCAAATAAAAACTGATGTCGATCTCCCACCAATAAAAGCCCTGTCTAACCGAGGCTGAGTGGTGATGATGGTTATTGTGCCAGCCTTCTCCCAGTGTCAGCAGCGCCAGCAGGAAGTTATTACGGCTCTGGTCACCGGTCTCATATCGCTGCTTGCCAAAACGATGCGCCAGTGAGTTGATGGACAGTGTCGCGTGAATCAGCACCACTGTTGAGATAAAAAAACCCCAGACCAATAGTTGCCAACCATTGGTGCCAAGTTGCGGCGCAATATTTTCCAACAGCGTTCCCAGTGCAAACAAACCGACTGCCAGCGTGACGGGCACAAATACATCAAAGCGATCCAGCCAACGCAATTCAGGATAGCGTTTCAAATCCGGAATCAGGCTGTAGTCGGCACGAAAATGTTTTTTGGACAAAAACCAGCCCATGTGACTCCACAAAAAGCCCTGTCTGGGCGAGTGCGGATCTTCGTTCTGATCAGAGTGGCGATGGTGTTGTCTATGATGTGCCGCCCACCAAAGTGGTCCGCGCTGGGTCGCACTGGCACCCAGTACTGCAAAAGCAAATTGCATTGCTCTGGAGGTTTTGAAGGCTTTGTGTGAAAAGTAACGATGATAGAACGCGGTAATGGCAAACATCCGAACGAAATACAGAAATGCAGCGACCAAAACTGCTGTGGTGGATACCCCCACCCACAATACGGCCAAACACCCCAGATGCAGGAAGATAAAAGGCACGACACGCAGCCAGTCGATCTCACGACTGTCAGGTGCTTGACTCTCGGGTGTTTCGGATCCGTTATCGAACCAGTAACGAAAGGCTTTCATGGGTTGAACTCTTGTTGGCTGAGGGAATCGTAGGCTTGAATATGTGAACTTGGCGTGAAGACTTGCCAGCAAAGGCTTTCACCGGAAATTCACGGTGTCTTGATGTAATGCTTCTTGACTAAATTGTTGAATTTTTACATGGGGGCAAAAAATGCTCAAAACGCTACTTTTTTCGTCAATGATACTCCTGAGCAGTATCAGTCATGCAGGTAGCTTTACCGAACGTAGTGCCTTCTCTGGGCAGATATTGCAGTTGTGTTCCGAGTCGGCGCTCAGGGTGATGCTGTTTAACCTCGGCGATGTGGCCTTGTATCGTCAGCAGTGTAATGCAGTGCCTGATCCCTTGTCGCCACCACTCAAATTGTCGTTTGTTTATAACCGAGGATTTACGGGTGATGAGTTTCGAAAATCTGCTGATGAATTGATTCGCCGTAATGTAGACGACGCAACCTACCAGCAGATTGAAGCGGATTTACAGGCCTTTAATGAGGGCTATCAGG
The DNA here is from genome assembly GCF_000349205.1 of Methylophaga lonarensis MPL. Lineage (GTDB taxonomy): Bacteria > Pseudomonadota > Gammaproteobacteria > Nitrosococcales > Methylophagaceae > Methylophaga > Methylophaga lonarensis. Next base: position 21,381 of record NZ_APHR01000051.1, read on the forward strand.
ATGTGAGTGCAGGTGACCGCTACGACATCGGCTTTTCTGAAAATGCAGGACTGGTCCTGCTTAAAAACGGCACACAGGTCAGTCAGAGTGACTCGTTGGAACTGGCGGCGGTGTACTACAAGATCTGGTTTGGTAATAACCCGTTCAGCGGCCGAGTGAAGTCCAATCTGTTAAACGGCCTGGAGTAAGGCTTGTTGATTGTGCCCTTGCATCCATCGATGCAAGGGCAAGCTGTTTACTGCGCTTTGTTAATGTGCCAGACAGATTGCACGGCCGTGATCGTGCACTTCCACCAGATGGCTGTGCAGACTCTTGATTGCATCGTTGTAGTCGTCTTCATCAATAATGAACTGCATGTCAACCTGACGCATTGACTGGTGCAGTGCCAAAACACTGATATTTTTTTCCGCCAGTGCACTGACTGTTTTAGCCAGGATGCCGGGGATTTTCATATCACTGCCAATCGCTGAAACAATCGACACTTGCTGCTGGTTGATTTCGGCTTCCGGGAATATCTCCGAGAGCGCCCGGCTGATTCGTCGCACTGTTTTAAGGTTGGTCGACAAGTAATGCGTGATGGTATTGGCATTGATGTCTTTGGAAATGATGTGCGCCTTGAATCGACGAATCTGTTCCAGAATCGCCCGGTCATAATGGTCGATATTGCCCGCCATATCTTGATCAAACAGCTCAAAGGCAATCACACCCCGACAGCCGGCAATGATTTCCACACACGGTACTGAGCTGACGTAATCGCCAGTAATCAAAGTACCTGCATGTTCAGGCTCAAAGGTATTGCGTACCCGCAGTGGAATGTTGTTTTGCCGTAAGCCCTTGGCAGCCTTGGGGTGAATTGCCTCCATACCAAGATTGGCAAGCTGATCAGCCACATCGTAGTTAGTCCGACCAATCGGCACCGCATTGTCCTCACCGACCAGACGCGGATCAGCACTGCTCAGGTGAAACTCTTTGTGAATGATCGCTTCATTGGCACCGCTCAAAACAGCAATCCGGCTGAAGGTCATTTCACTATAACCTCGATCAAACGTAGACATCAGGCCCTGCTCACTGTGCGCATAACCTGTGACAATCGGTAACTCTGACTGCAAATCAACATCGGCAAACGCCTGGTTGATTCGTTCATCCAGGGTCATGTGTTTATCCGACTGCCAGCCAGTCAAATCAACAAATCGGGCGTTGACACCATCTCGTTTCAACAACTGCGCCATATTCCAGGCACTGTGCGCTTCCCCCACACTGGCTAGCATCTCTCTGACTGTCGCCAGATGTTGATCAAGGGCAAAGTGACCATGCTGGCAAAGCCTCTGCAAATCCTTGAGCACGCGCTCCGCTTCGTCGAGGCGTTCCTGAATAAAGACATCGGCTTGCTGGCGCTGTGGGCCGGTTCCAAATAACTGCTGATTGACATCTAACAGAGCCAGTTTGAGGCTTTCCAAGGCTTCCAGCCAGGCGTTATCACCGACACTTTCAGCAAAATGGGCATAGACACCCGCCTCACCGGTTTTTTTGTGCTCAAGCAACAGGTTTGTGATGCCGGCATAGGCCGACACTACAAAAATGCGTTGATAAATGGATTGATGAACCGGCTTGAGAATAATGTTATCTCGCACCGCCTGATAATCACTCATCGAGGTGCCGCCGATCTTTTCTACCGTATGAAAACTCATGTTCCTCACTTGTTCTGTTCGTTGTGGTCTGTTCTGTTTCACTGCCCCTGCTGAAGCAGAAGGGCTATGAAAATCACTCAGTTACCGTGTCCGCATGCAGTTCATAGGCACCATCCTTGTTGTGCACTTCATTACCAATCAACGGCGGATTGAATACACAAGCCAGTTCCAACTCTTTGAATGCACGGAGGATATGGCGGTCATGCTGGTCAAGGTTGTAAAGGGTGCCAGGGGTGATGGGATAGATCTTGCCATCTTCCAGCGACTCGATTTCACCTTCGCCGGAAATGCAATACACCGATTCCAGATGATTTTGATAATGCATCCGAAAATCTGCGCCGGCAAAAATGGTCGTGATATGAAACGAATAGCCCATATTGTCTTCCTTGAGCAGCATTCGAGTGCTTTCCCAATTACCGTCAGGTGATTTGATTCGGCGGGACGTTTGTCTGGCGTCCTGCAATTGTCTGACAATCATGATGTTTCCTTGTTAAGTCTGAATAAACATGAAGGCAAATGGCACCAGCGTTGAACGCTGGCGCATCGAGGCTTTAGTTGCCGTAGTTTTGCGCTTCTTCGCTATGCGAATAATCGCCTTCAAAAAAGTCATGCTCTTCCGGAATGGTGTCTGCTTTGGCGCAGGTCTCACGAATAGCTTCTTCCAGAATATCGATGCCTTTTTTCAGGTTTTCGTCGCTGATAATCAGAGGGCACAGAAATTTAACAACGTGATCTTCGGTACCACTGGTTTCGATGATCAGGCCCTTCTTGAAGGCACGACGTGTGATTTCACTTGCCAGCTCACCACTGACACAGTTAATACCGCGGAACATGCCACGACCATGTGAGCTGAAATTACCTTCACCGTACTTAGCGACAATATCGGTCACCCGTTGCAGGATGTAATCGCCTTTACGCTGTACATCCTTGGCAAAGCTGTCGTCTTTCCAATAGTGATCCAAGGCCGCTTTGGCCGTCACAAACGCATGGTTGTTACCACGGAAAGTGCCGTTGTGCTCACCTGGACTCCATTGGTCAACTTCCGGCTTCATCAAGACAACCGCAAATGGCAGGCCATAGCCACTCAATGATTTGGACAAGGTGACAATATCGGGATAAATGCCTGCTTCCTCAAAACTGAAGAAGGTTCCAGTACGGCCACAACCGGCCTGAATATCGTCAATAATCAGCAGCACATCATGTTTTTTGCAGACATCCGACAGGTTTTTCAACCAGGTCATTGAAGCGGCATTGATGCCACCTTCACCCTGTACAGTTTCCACAATACAAGCAGCCGGTTTATCCACACCACTGCTGGTATCTGACAGCACTTTATCGAGGTAATTGGTAGTATCAAACTCATCGCCCAGATAGCCGTCATAAGGCATACGGGTAGCCCCCGGCAATGCGATACCCGCACCGCCACGGTGATGCGCGTTACCTGTGATCGACAAAGAACCCAGCGTTTGTCCATGCCAGCCGTTAGAGAAAGAAATAACGTTTTCACGGCCGGTAAATTTTCGGGCAATCTTCAATGCGGCTTCGACTGCGTTGGTGCCAGTCGGCCCTGTGAACATGACCACATATTCCAGATCACGTGGCTCCAGAATGTTGGCCTTGAAGCTTTCCAGGAATTCACCTTTGGCACGTGTGTGCAGATCCAGGCCCTGGGTGATGCCGTCATTTTCAATATATTCCAGCAGCTTTTTCTTCAGAACCGGGTTGTTATGTCCATAGTTGAGAGAACCAGCCCCCGCCAGAAAATCGAGGTATTCGTTACCATCTTCGTCGAACACTACCTCGCCCTGAGCCTTGTTAAAGAGTCTTGGGAAGGCTCGTGCATATGAGCGAACTTCTGATTCGATCTCATCAAATATTTTCATCTGTGTTGCTCTCCTTGTGGAATTTCTTGGGGATTACTTGAGTTTGCGGCTGTCAAACGGGCCGAGCTTGACCAACATTTCTGTCTCATGCTCACCGTTGAAATGCTTGTGCTTGTCAAACATCACTTCGGAGTCAATCTGGCAGTCAAGTTTGCGTGCCAGACTCTCGAACAAAGCCCATGAAGCCTTATTGTCAGGCGTAATGGTTGTTTCGATTGCTTGAATATCTTCATTACCGGGTCGTGTCAGGATTGCTCGTAACATGCGACCAGCGAGTCCTTGACCACGGGCATTGGCACCAACAGCCACCTGCCAGACAAACAATGTTTTTGGACGTTGCGGAATTCGATAGCCGGAAACAAAACCAACCAACTCATCTTCCAATTCGGCAGCAACCGCCGTGTCGGCAAAATGACTGCTTTGCAGCAGGTTGCAGTACATCGAATTGGGGTCCAGTGGCTTGCAACGTTCAACCAGAGCGTGAACGGCATGACCATCCTCGGCGTTCGGGTTTCTTAATTTGATATTCAACTCAGGCACAACCATAAAGTATTCAACTCTATCCTTTATACATCTAATTTATTACGAGATTATTTCCGCAAACCAACCTTAAGTATTGTGAGCAAATATGCGCTTATAAGGCAGCATTGCGGTGACGACTAAATATATAGTACACTAAACATTATTGATTGCCAAGTGCCAACCAGAGCGTTAAGCAACTGCGTTCATTAGCTCTGTAGGCGCATGGCTTTATCTAAAGCGGCATTGTGATATCGATCTGCCAGACAGATGCTTCGAGATGAATTTCTGGCTAAAAACAGCACGAATGTGGAGAAATATGTCTGATACCAAGCGATTACTGGAAAACACCGTATATAATCTGGATCTGAACGATCAGGAAAAGGATCTACTGTTGAACCACATTGAAGAAGTATTGGTGGCCCTGCGCCGGGTCATTCGAGCGACTGATTTGCACTCTAAGTATCTGGCAAAAACAACCGGACTCACCGCACCACAGATCCTGCTATTGCAAACCCTGCGTGACAGAGGGCAAGTCACGATCGGTGAGATAGCCAATGATATGAGTCTGAGTCAGGCTACAGTCACCACCATTCTGGATCGTCTGGAAAAACGTCAACTGGTATATCGACAACGCTCAGACAGTGACAAACGCAAGGTACATGCTTTTTTGACCGATGAAGCCAAAGAGATTCTAAAAAGCGCACCCATCCCGTTGCAGGATCAATTCACTCGCCAGTTCAGCTATCTTCAGGAATGGGAACAAACCATGATCATCTCGGCATTAAAGCGTGTCGCCCAGATGATGGATGCACAACATATTGACGCCTCACCGGTACTGGATATCGGCAAGCTGGACCGTCATCACGAACCCAGTGACAGCAAGGCCAAATAAACCTAAGGCGACGGATTAGGCCACTGCTTGTGAATCGCCTCGATTTCTTCAAGCAATGTCGCACTCAATGTCAATTCAGTACTGGCGATATTACTTTCTAGCTGCTGCATACTGGTGGCACCGATGATATTTGAGGCCACAAATGGGCGGGAATTGACAAATGCCAGTGCCATTTGTGCTGGCTCCAAACCATTTCGGCGCGCCAGCTCCACATAGGCTTTTGTTGCTTCTATGGCTTGTGGATTACTGTACCGAGCGTAATGCGGCCACAAATTGAGTCGAGCATTATCATCCGCACTGCCCTCTACATATTTACCACTTAATACACCAAAGCCCAACGGCGAATACGCCAGCAAACCTACTGACTCCCGGTAGCTGATTTCGGCACACCCTATTTCATAGGTTCGGTTAAGCAGACTGTAGGGATTCTGTACCGACACAATCAGCGGCAGTTGCAGCTGTTTGGCGACCGATAAAAACTGCATCATTCCCCATGGCGTTTCGTTGGAGAGTCCGATGTAGCGAATTTTCCCGGCCTTCACCTGCCCTGCCAACGCTTGCAAGGTTTCCTCAACAGGGGTGAGGTCCGGTTCAGAAAGGTCTGCTTCAAATCCCAGCTTGCCAAAATAATTGGTTTTTCGCTCCGGCCAGTGCAACTGATACAAATCGACATAATCTGTTTGTAATCGCTTCAGACTATTATCCAGTGCCAGAGAAATCTGCTCGGCATTAAAACGACTATGCCCACCACGAATATGCGGGATCCAATCTGGGCCAGGCCCCGCCATCTTGCTGGCAAGCACAACATCATCACGACGACCACGGGCTTTCAGCCAGGTGCCAATGATGCGCTCTGTTTCGCCATAGGTTTCGGCTTTAGGTGGAATCGCGTACAACTCAGCCGTATCAATAAAATTCACACCCTGAGCTACCGCATAATCAAGCTGCTCATGCCCCTCTGCTTCGGTATTCTGTTCGCCAAACGTCATAGTGCCCAAACAGATTTCACTGACACTTAAATCAGAGTGTCCCAAGGTGTTGTATCGCATGATTGATTCCAGATTGAGTTTTTGAAAAGACCAGCCTAACCGACCATCATAAACGCCACAGGTTCAGATCATGACCCTCTGATTGATGAGTTGCAAGCCGAGGTTTTACTGACGTTTGCTCACCATCGTTATCAGTAATGCATATGAAAACACTCGGTTGGTGTTGCTAACAACATTGACGCTGAAACCGACAGCAACTGTGCTTTGACGGTAACGATATTATATTTGTAGGTGTCAGTTTTCTCTGGTGATGCCGGCCTACTCAGGCACAGCACGCGTACCCCGGTAACCCTTTTCAGTCATACAGGCATACCATGCTTTTCGCAGGCGCATCTCCGTCTGCCGCTCTGTTTCTTCGGGACGTTGCGCGGCTTTAATTGCGTTGGAGCCGAATTGTATGGATTCGTTGGGAGGGCCACCGCATTCTGCCGAATCCTGTCGTCGAGTTTCCGACGTCCAGCCCGGTTTTTCGTTGTATTCCAGATGGTGTTTGGTCTCACCTACGCTGGTAGCAACCAGAACCGTCGTATTACACCCCGTCAGGAATAATGACGCCCATAGCAACCGCATCATTTTTACGCTGCCTGCATAATCGAAATAACCTTCCATTCCTGGGCGGCAACACTGCTGCTGCCCAGTGAGTTACAACCTCAACAGATTAGTAGATTTTATAAGCTTTGAGGATATCGTTCTTATCGAAGACAAATATCGCTTGCCTTGACCCATTGCTACAGAGCAACCCTTCATCTTCTCCATCTGTGATTCCAGTACAAGACATTCTATTGGTGAAGTTTTGCACCTGACATTTCATTGTTACGCCGTTTTCTGGTTTTAGGTGACCATTTATTAAGTGCTCTTTGATGGGACGGGCAGTCATGATCAATCCTGCTATTGTTGGTAGTTAAGCATCCTTGTGAGAGCAACACACTAAGGCTAACTAATACTGAAATTAATCGTGACTTCTTTTTCATGAGTGATTTCCATTGATTGTTGCTTGAATTATTGGAGTCAGAGTAAAACTACTCATCCATTCCATACTTACTCATAGCCAGCCATGAGGGCGTGCTCTACGACCTATTGTTTAACGCTTTCCTGTCGGTCTTTTGAACTATTACTTGAATCCTTCACTGTTCAAATCAACGAGGTATGTGCCCATTGATCCCATCTAAATAGACCTTTTTGGCCTGTCTGGATATCAGTGAAGGTTGGTACATAACCACGGCATCACTATTTTTTTCCTTGATAGTGAATTTAAATATAAATGTGGAGTCGTTGGCGGTATAAATCCAAGGCTGTGCCTTTCTGGTCATAGGAGAGGCTTCAGATCTGCCAAACCAGTTTGAGTTTTTAAAAACTGGTGAGTCGTCCAAAACAACTAACTCTAAACTACCATTCTCCCTCACATGTTCTATCTTGACGTAATCTAGAGGGCGCTGGTTTTTCGATAAGAATGAGAAAATCCAGGTCAATTCAGAATTCTCAGCACTGGATTTTGATAAAGAAACGTTCACACCTGCTGTTTCAATTTTGTATTGTTCATTCTCGACAGGCAATGGTCCAGCACGCGTCATCTGTGCCTTGATTACTTTTCCTTCATCCACCTTAAAAGATCTTTCTGTGACTGTATAACCGAGGTAGCGTGGACCCATTACGCAGGCGCTGAGATGACTCAACAGCATAAAAACTAAAAGTATTCGAAGTATCATGATCGCTCCTTGCGAGATTTATTCTATGAAATTGTTTATTAATTTTATTGTTACCAATTAATCCATCGGTTCCATCATTTTTGCCTTCAAGAGTTTTATGAACTGTTCATTTGGTGTGCCACCTAAGGCGCGTTGTTTTGCAACTACTTTCCAGGCCTCTTGATATCTTTCCCCCCAGTAGTAAGCCCGAGCCCAAGAGTCATATAGATAATTTTTGTCCGGTTCAACCTCCTCTGCTTTTTTGTATCGCGTTTCAGAAAGCGCTAGTAAATCTGCCCTTCTCTCGGGTGAAAGTGAAGGATCTCTGAGACCACAAAGTACAGTGATCAACCCTGCGTCGGTATATATACCTTGGAAATTCGGTGGATTCATAGATAGGGCTTTATCCATCATGTCCATGGCATCACAATGTTTTGCTTGATCATTCAGCACAGATCCGAATCCGGCATAAACTTCTGGGTTTTCAGGGTTGAGAAGCCAGGCTTGGTTAAACCTTCTCATCGCCATACCAAGCTTATCCTCACGATAAAATCTATATCCTTGATTCACCCAGAGCATACTTGCACGCTCGCGAGAACCAAATTGAGCGGACACATCAGAGATAAACTTATCATCCGCTGCCTTTATTTCTGGAAATTGAGATCGATCCATACCGCCGTACATCGGTATTTCATCGATACGTGTTTTCTGTTTGGCCGGGGATGTACTAGCTAAACACCCGCTCAGAGAACTAATCGAAATTAGTAATAAAATATATGGCAATGTTTTCATTTTTCATCCTTGAAACCGTATAACTTTCTATATTGGATTGCTGCTAATAGTTTGCAGCTAATGCCTCATGGGCATTTATATGGACTTTCACTCTTAAATTCCCCCTCTGTTTTAACGTCTTTTACTAGTACTATTTATTTTGGTAGACCTGACACAGCGCATGTCTGGTCAAGTAATCTCCACCACCTTTAACCACGAGTTGCATTTTTTAATATGCCTGCATTCTGCATCATAGGAATTGATAGCATATAGCCCTGAGATTGAGAGGCAGTCATGATTACCATGCAATATCATCAATCACTTGATATTAAACAGGTTTCCGGCACTGGATCTGGAATAAAACGTGCAATCTTACGGGGATTGTTTTGCCTTAACTCATTACTTTTCTTGGCAACGGACTCTGCTTCTAAAAACCTTCCTGTATTACGAAGGGAGCCTTCATATTCATCAAGATGATTTGCAAGCTCAATTGGGTCGTATTTGTCAGATTTCCTTTGATAAAGCAGAGGTAAAGATCTTTCATAAAGCACATTTGCTTCGGTATAACGTTCTTGAGCAAGATATAACCTGGCCAGTTCTGATAAGTTCTGTGTAATGATGGCTTCATCGTTATCAGCCAACTTTTCACGGGCAGTAATGGATTGTTTCAACCATTGTTCAGCCTCAGCCAATCGACAAAGCTTAATATTTGTCCTTCCTAGGCCATACATCGCAATAGCAATATATTGCTCATCTTTATTTTTATTTGCCGCCTCCAGTGTTTTTTCATAATGTCTAAGTGCTTCCTGATACTCCCCGGAAAGGTATGCTCTATTACCCTCATAATTAAGTTGGTGTTGACTGGAAACAATCGCACAGCTCATGCTTGAGAGAATTAAAAACAAAACCAGACATATTTTTATTAAATCCATTTTTATCCCTAAATTTATTGCAAAACAGATAGTCAATATGAAATTTATTAACTTTTCTCACCTGGTTTTTGAAGAAGTGTTACGCAACAGATCATTCATCTGCTGGTTGCTCTGACTCTGCACATCCCGTTGCAGTTGTGTTGCCCTATCGGGATATTCTTCGGTATGGTCCGCTGCTCGCCATGATGATGTGATTTTTGGAAGCTTCTCCTTATCGACATAAACTAAATCAACCTCAGGATGGGGATTCGCGTTAGCTAATATTTCCTGCTGTTTTTTATTAGCCACTAAAACGATCGTAGTTCCAGCAACTGGCTTGCCTTTGGTTTTTATCAATGCACTTTTTACCGTTGCAACATTAATTGCCTGACTTTTACCTAAAATCCCCACGGAAAGCACTTTCCCTGAAGAGAGCAACTGAGCAAGGTGATCTATCGCTGTCGATGATGAACCCATTTCGAGCGTTGCCAACATAAGCTTGTCTGAAATAAAGTCGCCTGGACTGGGTACTTCCAGAAAATACATCTCGGTTGAATCAGTCATTTTCATGATTGCTGTCATCTGTTCAGCATAAGGGTTTTGCCGTTTTTGTCCCGATGACTTCGTAGACGTTGAACATCCTGTAACAAGGATAAGCAGAAGGGTCGCAAGCGTTAGGTGTTGAATGGTTTTTTTCATGATTTGTCCTTAAATCAAGTAATTTCAATTGAGTAACTGGTGTGTCTTAGGCTAAAGATATTTCTTTGCTATTGAGGTAATGGGCTTAGTCATCAGGCAAACATTCTGGTGGCGGATTATTTGCTTTTTCTTGACTACAGAGCTGTGGAGCAAGTGCATTCGTTAAGCAGTAGTTATAATCACTTTTTACTTTGCAATACCAACCGTTTAAACGCCTTTCTACAGATGGCTTTGGGATGACAGCATCTGGTTGGCAGGCGGGGTAATTTTTTCGTTCTGGAAATGAAGCATCATTACAACCATCCTGTGCAGAACGCATGCCCCATCGCTTTTCATATCCTGCATTTTCCATACACTTGCTAGTTAAAAAATAATGATTCATTTGCTCGTGATAGCTAGTCACGCCTGATTTTATATAAGCTTCTTCGTGAGGCCAGCCAAGTGTACTCGGTGCTATTGCACCGCAGTTCAATAAAGCTTTTTTTATTTGAAGAGTGGATTGATTCTCTTTTATCCATATTTCATAATCCTCTGGCGGTGGCTTATCAATATTACTTAAACTATATTGACTGCATCCGTTAAATAAAAAAGCTAAAATCAAAAGGAGTATTTTTTTCAATTTTCAACTCCCAATCGGGCTGGAATATTTACTGAAATTGGTTTTCCGTAGGTATCACCACATACATCACTGGCTCCTCCATAACAACTATGAGTAGAAGTTGCCTGCCCAAATATATTGATCCATTCTTTTATCAAACTACTTCCTTCAGGAACTTCACCATAAGTAGCCTGATTTCCACCAATCAACCTTCCTACAAAATCTGCCGCATGGTTTTGTAACTCTACTGTCGTTTGATTACCCCCACTTAATTGATCAAGCGAGTTTGCTGCCTCTTGTGCAGAATAAGCTGGCCCCACAAACTTTATACTTGTGTCACTAAGGGGATCTACCAGGCCCATGGTTTGGAGTGTTTCCAAAGCATTGCCAATTGTCATCGCACCACGACTGTGACCAACCAGGTTAAGTCCATCCTGCCCATAGATTTGGGATAGATTGATAATTTCTTGTGTAGCATTGGTGTTACCCAACACAGCACTCTCAAGACTTTTCTGATACCCCGCGATCAGCAACTCTGAAAAGAAATTATTTGCCTCTGGAAAATAGACTAGATAAACCTTCTCATCAACTGGAGCTTCAGACATTTGAACGGAATAGGATGCAGCTGCCGATTCATCGTTAAAGAGTCCATTGGTGAACACATTAATCTTCTTGTTCTCGCCGTTTTCTTTTAATTTGAGTTTTTCAGTTTCATCCAGTGCATACATAATCGGATTACCGTCACTATCGTGAACGACTTTTCCTTCATCGTCCCTTGCAACCTCAAATATTTCAGCTTTGACCAAAAACATTTTTTTAAATGCTTCATCAGTAAACGTTGATATTGTTGAGGATAATAGTAATCTATCAGCTTGTTCCTGCTGAGCCTTCTCTTGTAATGCCTCCATATCTGGTCTTGCCAACACACGATTGGTATCTGAGGTATCTCGATTCAGTGCGGCGATAGTTTCTTCAGCATTTTTATCGGTTAATGCTATTTGAGTGGCCTCGTCGATGATGGTAATGCTGGCTGGGCTTACAGCACTGAGCGTAGTACTACTATCCTTAACATCCGCTTCACCGTAATTTTGTAGATTACTGACAAGCCCCTTAGTCGCAGCATATTTGCTGGTCATCATGTCGCTACTGAGTGTCATGCCACGTGTACTGGCCTTAGCATCCATATAATTCTCTATATTGCTAACCGTCAGAGTACCGGTTGTCAGTTGGTTCCTATCTGCATTGGCTGTACTTTCGATCAACGCACCCTTCAGATCAGTATTTCCAGCCACGGTGATATCAAAGCCTTCTTCACCCGCCTTAATACCACTTTGCTGATAAACACTGGCGTAATTACTGTTACTTTTTTGTTTACTGTTGCTTATGCTGACGCTGGGAATTTCAGCTCCGATAGGCATGCTGGCGCTGATACCCGTGTTATTTTGATTTGCTTTGCTGGTCGCTGTATCTTGGACACTTTCGATGTTAAGGTCACCCGCGACGTCAACAATCACTTGTTTACCGCTGGCATTGGCACCAATCAAATTTGTGTCTTTGCCGGAATTCAATGCCAACACTTCTCCGGCAGACACCTGAGTATTGTTG
>NZ_APHR01000052.1 GCF_000349205.1 Methylophaga lonarensis MPL
AGTAAATGATTGAGCGAAGTCGATCTGCGAATCATTGAGGCACTGGCTGATAATGGCAGTTTGACGGCGGCCGCCAACGCACTGCATCTGACGCAACCAGCCCTGTCACACCAGATTCGCTACCTTGAACAAAAGCTTGAATTGCAGCTTTGGCAAAGAGAGGGTCGTAAGTTGCGCCTGACCAATGGCGGCAAGTTGCTGTTGCAGATCGCAAGGCAAGTGCTGCCGGTGCTTGAGCAAGGTGAACAAACCCTGCGGGCTTATGCATCAGGCAAACAAGGCATACTCAGGCTAGGCGTAGAGTGTCATCCCTGTTATCAGTGGCTGAAAGGTTTGTTGGCGGATTATTTACAGCAGTTGCCGGCGATGGATGTGGATATTGTTCATCAGTTTCAGTTTTCTGGCATCGAGGGATTGGTCAATCACCATATTGATGTGCTGGTGACGCCCGATAAACTGCACCATACAGGTGTTCATTTTGAGCCGGTGTTTGATTATGAGCTGGTGTTACTGCTGCCGGAAAATCATTCACTGGCGGGCCGAGCCTTTGTTGAAGCCGAATTCTTGCAGAAAGAGTTATTGCTCACTTTCCCGGTCAGTCACGAACGACTCGACGTGTTCAGTCAGTTTCTCTGGCCTGCCAATATTCAGCCTGAAACCAAAGCCATGCAATCGCTGGATATCATGGTGCAAATGGTGCTGCTGGGGCGCGGTGTGACGGTGTTGCCGGATTGGCTGGCAACAGAGTTATCACGACAAAGCAAGCTGACCTGGGTCAGACTTGGCAGTACTGGCGTGCCTAAAACCTTGTTTGCCGCGATTCGAGAGGATGAGGTGGCCATTCCCTATATGCAAACCTTTGTTGAACTGGCAAAACAGCATCGCAAGGTTTGAATAGAGCAGATTTAGCCCAGCACGCGATACATCATTTCCCGGATGCTTTCTGGCTCAAAAGGTTTATCAAGGATCGCCGACACACCGGATTGTTCGACTTGTTCGAGCCGTGACGGATCACGTTCAGTGGTGACCATCAGAATCGGCAACAGGGTGTTGTTCATCTCATTGCGAACGTAATTGACCAGTTGTTCGCCATCCATTTCTGGCATGTTTAAATCGGTCAGCATCAGATCATATTCATATTGCTGCAAAAGAAGCATTGCCTGGGAGCCATTCTCGGCCGAATCAATCGCATGAATGCCCATTTGATTCAAAACACGCTGAATATGATTTCTGGAAGTACTGCTGTCATCGACCATCAACAAGCGAAGCTGGCTGACATCATAGTTCTCCAGACTGATTTCCTGTGGTTCGATGTAGTCCATCGTGGTGCGAAGCGCCCGTTTCAAATCGGCGTGATCGAAAGGTTTGGGCAGTATGGCAACCACGCCTGTTTGCCGCAGTTTTTCCAGCGCGGCCGGTTTACGCTCACTGGAGATCAACATAAAGTGCGTACTGTCGAAGCGATCTTCCTGTCGAAGTGTTTGCAACAGCTCATCTGCGGTCATATCTGGTAAGTACATGGCGCTGATGATCAGGTCGGGCGGATATTTGCGAGCGAAGGTCAGTGCTTCCTGACCGTCTGCAACACCGTCGATGCGACTAACCCCTGCTTGCTTGAGGTGGTTCATGATCACTTTAAGCTGCATGGATGATGGCTCTACCAGCAGGATTGCCAGTTGGGCAGTATCGTGTTCAGACGTTTGTGACATCAATGATATGTCCTGAGCAAATCGGTTTCGACTTGCTGTCGAAGCGTCGATCCAAGCAGTTTTTCGATAATTGCTAGGGAAAAATCAAGCGCAGTGCCCGGCCCACGCGAGGTAATGATGTTGCCGTCGACCTCAACCGGCTGGTCGCTAAGATGAATGTCGTTCCAGTCTTTGCTTTGTAAAACCCCCTGATAGGCGGTCGCCCGTTTGCCTGACAATACACCGGCATGTGCCAGCACTAGCGGTGCAGCGCAGATGGCTGCAACTGCAGCGTCAGCCTTATATAGCCGCTTGATGATAGTGTGAATGCGCTTATCCGCATTCAGATTGTTGGTGCCCGGCTGGCCGCCAGGCAGAACCAGCATGTCAAAATCATCGTTCATCACTTCACTAAGTGTTGAATCAGCAATCAATGAGATATCGTGGCTCCCGGTGACTTGCCTTTGTTCATTGAGGCTTGCCGTGGTGACATGGATACCCGCTCGGCGCAACAGATCGATAGCAGAGATCGCTTCGAGCTCTTCAAATCCATCCGCGAGCGGTATCAGCACTGTGGGCATCGGTTTCAACTCATGGGCGTGGATTGAGAATATTCATGCCTTTAAGCAGATTCAAACCCTGAGCCAGAACGTAGTCGCGGATTTCAAGCGGCTCTTTCGGTTCTTTGGCTTCAGTAGCTTCATCGGACTCTTCTGATTTAGGCTTGCCGTTATCAAGTGCCCTTGACAGATCCTGTTCACGAACCGGTGAGAAAGCACTGCGCTCAGCCGCAGTCACCTGAATGCCATCAATTTCGATGTCTGGCGCAATCCCCTCTGCCTGAATGGAACGTCCAGACGGAGTGTAATAACGCGCCGTAGTCAGTTTGACCGCAGTATTGTTATTGAGTGGCATTACCGTTTGCACAGATCCCTTACCGAAGGTTTTGCTGCCGATAACCACGGCACGCTGGTGGTCTTGTAAGGCACCGGCGACAATTTCAGAGGCAGATGCGGAGCCACCGTTAACCAGTACAACAATGGGAGCACCGTTAATCAAATCGCCAGGCTTGGCATGGAAGCGTTGTTTGGCATCAGCAATGCGTCCTTCGGTGTAAACAATGGTGCCCTTGTTGATGAAGGCATCGGAAACTTCAACGGCAGCATCCAGAACCCCGCCGGGATTGTTACGCATATCCAGAATCAGGCCTTTCAGAGAGCCGTTGTTTTCTTCTTTGAGTGCATTGACAGCCTCACGAAGTGCGGCGCCTGTCGGAGACTGGAAGGTGGTGATTCGAACATAGCCATAGCCGGGTTCAAGCATTTCATGACGGACACTGCGGACCC
The DNA here is from genome assembly GCF_000349205.1 of Methylophaga lonarensis MPL. GTDB lineage: Bacteria > Pseudomonadota > Gammaproteobacteria > Nitrosococcales > Methylophagaceae > Methylophaga > Methylophaga lonarensis. The sequence goes on from NZ_APHR01000052.1 coordinate 3,035, forward strand.
GGATGATGTCACGAACCAGTTCAATTTTGATCGGTTGATCGGCACCTTCGCGCATGATGGTCAACATCAGTGGAGTACCGGGTTCCCCGCGCATGATTTCAACAGCTTCATTCAGGCTCATGCCTTTGACCGGTGTGTCATCAAGACGAATGATAAGGTCACCGGCCATCACACCGCCACGAGCGGCTGGCGTGTCATCGATTGGAGCAACGACTTTGACAAAACCATCTTCCATGCTGACTTCGATACCGAGGCCACCAAATTGTCCTGAGGTACCTTCACGTAAATCCTGGAATGCCGAAACGTCGAGATAGGCAGAGTGTGGGTCCAGCCCTGACAACATGCCCCTGATGGCATTTTCCAGCAGCTCACGATCATCCACCGTGTCAACAAAGCTGCTTTTGATGCGACCAAAAATTTCAGAAAAGGCGCGCAGGTCGTCCAGTGGAATATCAGGTTTGACGTTCCTGTCTGCAAATACCATTTGGCCGAAAACCAGCGACACGCCCAGTAGCGCACCGGCAGATATCAGTCCAATGTCACGTCGTAAAAAACTCATAATTATCCCTTCTTAAAACCTGATTCAGCTGCGTTTTTCCAGCCAGTTGACTGGATTGACGGGTTGACCTTTATGGCGAATTTCGAAATAGAGTCCTGCCTGTTGCCGAATGCCCTGGTTGCCGCTTTGTGCGATGGTTTCACCTACGGTGACCGTGTCGCCGACATCCTTGAGCAGGGCATCGTTGTTGCCGTACAAACTCATGAATTGATCACCGTGATCGACAATAATCAACAGTCCGAAACCTCTAAGCCATTCAGAAAAAACCACGCGCCCGGATGCGACAGCCTTGACGTCGGTGCCTGGTGCCGAATCTATCATGATTCCTTGCCATTTGAGTGTACCAACATTTCTTGAGCTGCCATAGTGCGCCAACACTTTTCCGTTCACTGGCCAATTCAATCTGCCATTGAGACTGGTAAAGGGCTGTGTTGGTTTCACCGTTGATGGAGGTGGTGCTTTCTTGGCTTGTTGACGTGCCAGTGAATCGATCAGGTTTTGCAGTTGCTGTTCCTGACTTCTTAGCTCGGAAAGCCGGGCATCCTGCGAGGCAATTTTCTGATCAAGTGCAGCCAATGTTGCCTGCCGTGCTGCGGTCTGTGCTTGTAAGGATTCCTGTTGCTGCTTTTGTGATTCATACAACGATTGCAGCTCTCGCTGTGCGGCAAACACCTGTTTTTGCTCATCACTCAGGCTGGCCAGTAGCTGATCAATCTCCTCAATCTGTTCTCGTCTGGCATCGTTGAAGTAACGATAATAAACATTGCCACGTGACAGCAGCGCGGGATCCTGCTGATTCAGCAACATTTTCATATAGCCGGGCTGACTGTTGATAAATGCTGCCCGGAGCTGTTCATACAGGGCTTCAAGCTGTTCGCTTTGCATCAGTTGCTGTTGATCAAGTTGCTGGTTAAGCGCCGTCAGCTGGCGATCCTGGGTACGGATTTTTTCGTTGAGATTCGCCAGCTCGCGATTGATCGCCGACACCTTCAGGCTCTGGGCTTCGAGTTGTTTGTAGAGGCTTTCCTTGTCGGCCTTGTTGCTGGCTAAATCCTGACTGAGCGTTTTTATTTCGTCTCTGACGGCTTCCAGCTGTTGCGTAGAGTCCTGCGCGTGCCCCGCAGAAATTAACGCACTGCTGAGTAATATCAGAATCAGGCTGGCGGTTGTCACGATTATGATTTCAACTCAACTAACATGTGCTTGTTCATCTCGGTAGGGATAGGCGCATTGAGTAATGACAACATGGTCGGGGCAATGTCTGACAAACAGCCATGTTCTGCACAGTTGGCTTGGCGACCGGCATAGAGAAATGGCACCAGATTGCTGGTGTGTGCGGTATGGGCCTGACCGCTGTGGCTGTCACGCATTCTCTCAGCATTGCCATGATCGGCGGTCACCAGCATTTCACCGCCAGTTTCAAGCAATGCCGACCAGATCTTGCCGAGGCAGTTGTCGAGCGTTTCTATGGCTTTGACGGCAGCATCAAAGTTACCAGTGTGTCCCACCATGTCGGCATTGGCGAAGTTACAAATGACCACGTCATATTTGTTGCTGTGTATGGCTTTAACCAGTTGGTCGGTGACCTCTGGTGCGCTCATTTCCGGCATTTGATCGTAGGTTTTGACCTTGGGAGATGGAATCAGGATGCGATCTTCACCTTCAAAAGGTTCTTCCCTGCCGCCGTTGAAAAAGAAGGTGACATGGGCATATTTTTCGGTTTCGGCAATACGCAGCTGGGTCATACCGATGGCGGCGAGGTATTCACCGAAGATATTGGTAAGCTTTTCAGGGGGGTAAGCCGCCGGGATATCGTAGTCTTTCTTGTACTCGGTGAGGCTGACAAATTGTCCGAGCTTGATATCGCGAGGTTTTTCAAAGCCGTTGAAGGTGGGGTCAATAAAGCATTCACTTAACTCGCGAGCACGGTCTGAGCGAAAGTTCATGAATACGATGCTGTCGCCATCTTGTATCTGAACGCGCTCACCGATGGCGGTGCATTGAACAAACTCATCGCTTTCGTCACGCTGGTAAGCCATTTCAAGCGCCTGGCTTGCCGTGTCTGCCTGAAACTCGGATTGACCTTCAGCAATCGCCAGATAGGCTTTTTCGACACGCTCCCAGCGTTTATCTCTGTCCATGGCAAAAAAACGGCCACACATTGTGGCAAAGCGCGCTGATCCTAAGGACTGAAACTTCTCTTCCATGCGCTCAATGAATGTCTGTGCGGAACGTGGCGGGGTATCACGACCATCCAGAAAAGCATGTAGATACACCTGCTTTGCGCCGCGTTCGACTGCCAGTTGAATCATGGCCTGCAGATGTTCTTCGTGACTGTGCACGCCACCATCGGATAGCAAGCCCATGATGTGGACGGCTTTTTGATTGGCAACGGCATGATCAACCGCACTGGTCAGTGTGTTGTTGCTGAAAAAAGTACCAGTTTGAATGGCTCGGCTGATGCGAGTGTATTCCTGATACACAACACGCCCCGCACCGATGTTGAGGTGTCCCACTTCGGAGTTGCCCATCTGGTCCCCGGGCAAGCCCACGCCAGCGCCTGAGGCATCAATTAGCGTGTGTGGGTACTCTTGCCAGAGTGAGTCCCATACCGGGGTTTTGGCCGCCAGAATAGCGTTGTCTTCGGGACTTTCACTATGGCCCCAGCCATCAAGAATAATCAGCGCCAGTGGGCGATGAGCTCGATTCATGTTTCGGTCCTTAATTGTTGTGGTGTCAGTGTTTGTTTGCCTTCTGCATGTCATCACACTGTGATGATGCGGCAAGTACCAGCTGTCTTTCACTAATTTACGGCCTATCCGAGAGTCAGACAGCCGATTTGCCGGAGCTGCAGCTTTACTTTAGTGGCAATACATGCAAATTGCTGACAATGGCGTGTATTATATGGTCTTTTGTGACGATTTACAGTCACGAGTACGTTGGAATTGTTGTGAATCAAGCAGCACATACACAGATGATCAGCCATGAAAGTGATATTGAGCGCGCTGCGTTTGCGCTCAAGGCAATGTCGCATCCGCTGCGTCTGAAAATACTTTGCACCTTGGGTGACCAGGAACTGGCGGTACAGGATATCGTCGACCATGTTGGCACCACACAGAGCAACATTTCCCAGCACCTTGCGAAACTGCGCGATAAGGAAATTCTTGCATCCAGACGTGATGCAAATCGAATTTATTACCGGGTAAAAGATGATAGAACCCTGCGGTTGATAGAAATGATGCGCGATGTTTTCTGTCGTGAGCATAGTGCTGATTAAACCCACCAAACCGATAACCCAGAGCTGAGGTATATGGAAAACATAGGCGAGTTCATCATCAACCACTGGATACTTTCATCCCTGTTTGTAATCCTGTTGTGGCTGATTTTTTCCGAGAACATCAACCGTCGTCTAAGCGGCGTTCACGTCATTGATGTGCAACAGGCTGTGAATCTGGTGAATCAGCAAAAAGGTCAGTTTGTCGATATTCGGGACAAAGAGGCTTTCGAGAAATCTCACATCAGCGATGCCCTGCATGTGCCTGCTGCTGAGATTGAGCAGATGTCTGGCAAAGGCAAGCTGAAAAACACCGAACAGCCGCTGGTTGTGGTGTGTGATACCGGGCAAAAAGCCCGCGCAGCAGCAAAACAATTCAAAGGCAAAGGTCATACCCAGGTCTTTGTATTGGGTGGCGGCTTACATGCATGGCGTGAGGCACGCCTGCCGCTGTTTGGCTGAAGCTCATGGCAGAAGTTGTTATCTATTCCTCGGCGCATTGCCCGTACTGCGTGATGGCCAAGCAGTTATTGGAGCGCAAAGGTGTCAACTTCCAGGAAATTCGGGTTGATCTGGACCCTGACAAACGCCAGGAAATGATGCAGAAAAGCCGCCAACGAACCGTGCCGCAGATTTTCATTAACGGTAAGTCCATCGGTGGTTATACCGACCTGGCACAATTACAGCGCAGCAATCAGCTTGATGACTTGCTGGCCGCAAATTCATAACACTTAAACTAAGAGAGAAGGACACAGCATGGCTGAAGAAAACACCGCAGCAAATCAGGAACAACAGCCAAAATTTCTGATTCAAAAAATCTACACCAAAGATATTTCATTTGAAGCGCCTAATTCTCCGGAAGTTTTCCGTGAAGAATGGAATCCACAGTTGGATCTTCAGTTGGGTAATGATTACCAACGCATCGACGAAGATAACCACGAAATCGTCTTGTCAGTCACCGTGACTGCCCGTGTTGGCGATAAAGTGGCATTTCTGGCAGAAGTCAAACAAGCCGGTATTTTCACACTGACTGGTTACACAAAAGAAGAAATGGGCCCACTGGTTGGCAGTTACTGCCCTACTACGCTGTTCCCGTTTGTCCGTGAAGTTGTTTCAGACGTCGTTACCAAAGGTGGTTTTCCTGCTCTGGTGCTGGCTCCGGTTAACTTCGATGCGCTGTACATGCACCAGATTGAGCGTGCGCGTGAACAACAAGCCGCAGCTGAACAGCAAGCGGGACAGGATCAGACACACTAATCGCAAAATTTATGCGAACTGATGTGACTGAGGCATTGTTTCCAACCTTGGTAATTGGTGCGGGTGCCTGGGGTACCGCGCTTGCAATGGCACTTGCTCGCAATGATCACAAGGTATGGCTTGGGGCGGA
>NZ_APHR01000053.1 GCF_000349205.1 Methylophaga lonarensis MPL
TCGTTCAATCTGAGCCATGATCAAACTCTTCAGGATTTAATTTTGACTTDTAGTCTCTATAAGTCAGAGACAATAACTTGATTGACGTTTGCATTCTTGCGAATTACTCACGTCTGATTTATCGAAACAAATCCCACGCAAGCACCCACACAAATTACTTGATTCTGATTTTTTAAAGAGCTGCTGACTCGTGCCAGCAAAGAAGCGAGAATTATACAGACACTCGCTTGGGTGTCAACCGTATTTGCCAAATTCTTTTTCATTCATTTTGTCTGGCAAATACAGACTTTCACAATCAATGAGTTAAGTTGTTCATGCCAGGGATAATTAACAAAACATTGATGTTCACTACAACAAAAGAGCCGGCTAAAGCCGGCTCTTTTGAAAAGATTATGTTGAAGAAATTTGCTTATTCAGCAGCAACTTCCACAGCATCTGCACTACGGTCAACCAGTTCAACAATGGCCATTGGGGCTTTATCGCCTGCACGGAAACCACATTTGAGGATACGTACGTAGCCGCCAGGACGGTTAGCTGACCGAGGTCCGATTTCGTTGAACAGTTTAGTGACGGTATCACGGTCACCGATGCGAGCGAAAGCGAGTCGACGGTTAGCGACGCTGTCTTTCTTAGCCAGTGTAATAAGTGGCTCGACAACTCCGCGAAGCTCTTTAGCTTTCGGCAACGTAGTACGAATAATTTCGTGCTGCATCAGTGAAGCAGCCATATTTTTGAACATCGCCTTTCTATGGCTAGAGTTGCGATTTAATTTACGACCAGAATTACGATGACGCATGGTTCTTACCCTTAATTTTATGCTGAATCAGCTTCAGTATCATTTTTGCTCTAATGAAGCAGGTGGCCAGTTATCAAGGTGCATGCCCAAAGACAGACCTTTTGAGGCCAGCACTTCCTTGATTTCAGTAAGTGACTTCTTGCCAAGATTTGGAGTTTTCAACAGCTCCATTTCTGTTCTTTGGATCAGATCACCTACATAATAAATATTTTCTGCTTTGAGGCAGTTTGCTGAGCGAACTGTGAGATCCAGATCGTCGATAGCTTGCAGCAACGCAGGATCAACAGCAGGCAACTTCGGCTCGCTGATGCTTTCCTCGATGACGGTAAAGTCAACAAACGATGTCAGCTGATCACTCAGAATCGTTGCTGCGTACTTGATGGCGTCTTCAGCTTCCAAAGTGCCATTTGTATCGACATCGATGATCAGTTTATCAAGGTCAGTGCGGTTTTCCACACGAGCACTTTCAACACTGTAAGTTACCAGTCGAACAGGGCTAAAAGAGGCATCCAGATACAACTGCCCTATCGCTCTGTCGTCTTCGTCTGCAACCGAACGTGTGTTGGCTGCAGAGTAGCCTCGCCCTTTCATCACCTTGAACGTGATGTTCAGGCTACCGCCAGTAAGGTTGGCAATCACATGGTCTGGATTAACAACTTCGACGTTGTGCGGTAGCTGAATGTCGCTTGCCACAACAGGGCCAACGCCATCTTTAGAAAGACTCAACACAACTTCGCTAGTGTCATGCAGGCGAATTGCAAGACCTTTCATGTTCAACAGGATATCAAGAACATCTTCTTGAACACCGTCGATTGCTGAATACTCATGAACGACACCATCAATTTGTGCTTCAACTACAGCAGCACCTTCCATTGATGACAACAGAATACGACGAAGCGCATTACCCAATGTATGGCCAAAACCACGCTCAAGTGGTTCTAGCACAAGACGTGTACGTGTGTCGCTAAACTTTTGGATATCAACAATCCTTGGTTTAAGAAATTGACTCGTATAAGTCGCCATGCATATTCCTCTGATAAATCCTGTAAGGATTCAGTTAAAACTATTTAGAGTAGAGCTCTACAACCAGGTTTTCTGAGAGTTCTGCTGGTAATTCATCACGCTCAGGTGCACGCTTGAACACACCAGAAAGGCCTTTGCTGTTTACCTCAACCCATTCCGGGAAACCAAGTTGCTCAGCAACCGACATCGCGTTAACGATGCGCTCTTGCTTTTTGGCTTTCTCACGGATTTCAACCACGTCACCTTCTTTAACCTGGTAAGACGGGATGTTGACAGTTTGACCATTAACCATGACCGCGCGATGCGAAACAAGCTGTCTTGATTCTGAACGGGTTGACCCAAAACCCATACGATAAACCACGTTATCAAGGCGTTGCTCCAACATGTTCAGCAAGTTGATGCCTGTAGCACCTTTTTTCTGGTCAGCCATGCGATAGTAATTACGGAATTGCTTTTCCAGTACGCCATACATTCTACGAATACGTTGCTTAGCACGCAGCTGGGTAGCGTAATCTGAGTCACGTCCACGACGTGCACCATGTTGACCTGGCTTTTGATCAATCTTGCATTTGCTCTCAATCGGGTTGCCACGGCTCTTCAGGAACAGGTCTGTACCTTCTCTACGGCTGAGCTTGCAAGTTGGGCCACGATATTTTCCCATTGTCTTACTCCAAGAATCTGTTAAACGCGACGGCGCTTAGGCGGACGACATCCATTGTGAGGAATTGGCGTCACGTCTGTGATGTTAGTGATTTTGAAACCAAGGTTATTCAGGGCGCGGACGGCTGATTCACGACCAGGGCCAGGACCTTTGATTTCAACGTCAAGGTTCTTCATACCGAACTCTTTAACCACTTCACCGGCTTTTTCAGCAGCGACCTGTGCAGCAAAAGGAGTACTTTTTCTTGAACCACGGAAACCACAACCACCGGCAGTTGCCCAAGAAAGTGCATTACCTTGGCGGTCTGTGATTGTAACGATTGTGTTATTGAACGATGCGTGAACGTGTGCAACACCGTCCACCACATTCTTTTTGACACGCTTACGTTGTCTTGCAGATGAGTTTGCCATCGAGTGTCTCTTCCTTACTTGACCATGCGGCGAGGACCTTTACGAGTCCTTGCGTTAGTTTTTGTTCTTTGACCGCGAACCGGGAGACCTCTGCGATGACGAACACCACGGTAGCAACCGAGATCTTTCAATCGTTTGATGTCCATTGACACTTCACGACGCAGATCACCTTCTACTGTGAATTTAGCCACTTCAGTGCGGAGACTTTCCACTTCCTGCTCAGAGAGGTCTCTGATTTTCTTGTCAGGTGCCACACCAGATGCTTCACAGATCTGTTGGGCACGCGTGCGACCAACACCGTAGATAGATGTCAATGCTATGACAGTGTGCTTTTGCACAGGAATGTTAATACCAGCTATACGAGCCATTGAATTACCCTAAATTTCTCAGGAGTGAACAGGGAATTGTAACATAAATATTCCTCGCTCAACAATAACGTAAAACGATACGCCAATTAACCTTGACGTTGTTTATGACGAGCTTCTTTACAGATAACTCGTAAAACACCATTTCTCTTAACAATTTTACAATTGCGACAAATCTTTTTGACAGACGCCTGAACTTTCATCATTTTTCTCCAGCAAAGCCTTTGTTGGGACTAGTTAAGAAACCCACCCATCCCACTATTATTTTTGTTTGATTTTCGCATCAAACTCTCATATTGCTGTGACATCAGGTGAGACTGAACCTGTGAGACAAAGTCCATGATCACAATTACAATAATGAGTAGAGATGTTCCGCCAAAATAGAATGGAACACTCCAGTACAGAATCAAAAATTCCGGTAGCAAACAAACCGCAGTGATATATACAGCACCTGCCAGTGTCAACCGTCCCATGACTGAGTCGATGTATTTGGAGGTCTGTTCACCTGGTCGAATACCTGGTACGAAAGCACCTGACTTTTGCAGATTTTCGGCTGTTTCTTTTGGGTTGAATACCAACGCTGTATAGAAGAAACAGAAGAAAATAATCGCGAAGGCATAGGCCATCACATACATTGGTTGCCCCGGCGACATCAGCGCCGAAATATCCTGCAACCAGCTCATTCCCTCAGAGGCGCCAAACCAGCCGGCAATTGTAGCAGGAAACAAGATAATACTTGAAGCAAAAATTGGAGGAATAACACCCGCCATGTTTAATTTTAATGGCAAGTGTGTCACCTGACCGGCGATCATCTTGCGACCTTGCTGGCGTTTGGCATAGTGAACGGGGATACGACGCTGCCCACGTTCTACAAAAACAACAAACGCTGTCACTGCTAGAGCCATGACTAAAAGAGCAATGACCAGGAATGTGTGCAACTGACCTGTCCGTGCCAGTTCAAGCGTTCCACCGATCGCTGATGGCAGGCCTGCTACGATACCTGCAAAAATGATCAATGAGATGCCGTTACCGATGCCGCGTTCTGTGATCTGTTCACCCAGCCACATCAGGAACATCGTCCCTGTAACGAGTGTGATAACCGTTGTTATGCGGAACAGGAAACCTGGGTCAATAACTACGCCAGTACCACCTGCTCTTTGTGATTCCAGTGCGATGGCAATACCAAGTGCCTGGAATGTTGCGAGTGCCAAAGTACCGTAACGAGTGTACTGAGTGATCTTGCGCTTGCCAGCTGCACCCTCTTTCTTAAGCTGTGACAACTTTGGATGCACTGCAGTAAGCAGCTGCATGATAATCGATGCAGAGATGTATGGCATAACACCCAGTGCAAATACCGACAACCGTTCCAATGCACCGCCCGAGAACATGTTGAACATGTCCAGGATGGTTCCCCGTTGCTGTTCAAACATCACAGCCAGTGCAGCAGGATCAATGCCCGGCACCGGAATGAATGTTCCGAGGCGATAAACTAACAACGCGCCTAATACAAAGAGAAGGCGCGCTTTAAGTTCAGAAAGTCTGCCGCTGCCCATCAGTGCAGCGGCAGCTTGTTGACGGTTTTTTTCCACAGAGTTTACTCTTCGACTTTGCCACCAGCAGCTTCAATAGCTGCTTTTGCACCAGCTGTTACAGACAGCCCCTTGAGAACTACAGCACTGCTGACTTCACCAGAGTTTATAACTTTAACTCGTAGTGTGTTTGCAGGAACTGCGTTGTGCTGTTTCAGTGTCAGCAAATCGATTTCTTTGGCATCAATATTTGCAATGACATCGAGTCTGACTTCTGCGGTGGTTGCGCTTTTGCGAGATTTGAAACCGACTTTTGGCAGACGGCGTTGCAAAGGCATCTGACCGCCTTCGAAGCCACGTTTATGGAAACCACCTGAACGGGCTTTTTGGCCTTTATGGCCTCGTCCGCAGGTTTTTCCAAGACCAGAGCCGATACCACGACCTACACGCTTGGCAGATTGTTTTGCACCTTCAGCGGGTGCTATCGAATTCAGATTCATGTTTAAACTTCCTCAACCTTGAGCATGTATGAGATTTTATTGATCATGCCGCGATTTTCAGGCGTATCGATAACCAGTGCACTGCTTCCGGTTTTTCTCAAACCAAGGCCAGTCACACAAGCTTTATGTTTGTCTAAACGACCGATTGTGCTTTTGACCAAAGTGACTTTCAGTTTTGCTTGTGCAGTCATTTCTGTTATTCCGTGATTTCAGCAACTGATTTGCCACGTTTGGCAGCAATTGCTTCTGGGTTATTCATCTCGGTCAAGCCATTGATAGTTGCCCGAACCACATTCAAAGGATTGGTTGATCCAATGGATTTAGCCAGGACGTTATGCACGCCAACAGCATCAAATACCGCGCGCATTGCACCACCTGCGATTACACCAGTACCCTCAGAAGCAGGCTGCATAAACACTTTTGCTGCGCCGTGACGAGCTGTCAGCGGGTGGTGCAGCGTATCACCATTCAGCGACACTTGCTTCATGTTTTTTCTGGCTTCTTCCATAGCTTTCTGGATCGCAACAGGGACTTCCCGTGCTTTACCTTGACCGAAACCGACTCGACCATTGCCATCACCGACGACTGTCAATGCTGAGAATCCGAATACGCGACCGCCTTTTACAACTTTGGCGACGCGGCGAATACCGACCAGTTTTTCGATCAAACCATCGCTGGCAGGCTGACGTTGTTCATTCTGTGCCATCTGTCTTACCTTATTAAATTAGAACTGAAGGCCATTTTCACGAGCAGCGTCAGCAAGTGCTTTGACACGACCGTGATAACGGAAACCGGAACGATCAAACGCAACAGACGAAACGCCTTGCTTAACCGCTCTTTCAGCAATAGTTTTACCGACAACTTCAGCCGCTGAGATATTCCCAGTAGATGATGTCAGCGCTTTTTTAACTTCTGCATCGAGTGTTGAAGCTGATGCGATAACTTTTGTGCTATCGCTGTTCATCACTTGAGCATAGATATGACGTGGTGTTCTGTGAACTGTCAGACGGTAGACATCAAGTTCTCTGATTTTGGCACGAGCTCTAGAGGCTCTGCGTAACCGTGAAATTTTTTTATTCCATGATTCAGCCTACTTATTTTTTCTTAGCTTCTTTACGAGCAACATGTTCGTCAGCATATCGAACACCTTTACCTTTATAAGGCTCTGGTGAACGATAAGCGCGAATCTCTGCTGCAACCTGGCCGACAGCTTGCTTGTCGGCCCCGCTTACTACGATTTCAGTCTGGCTCGGAGTTTCAACAGTTACACCTGCAGGCGCCTGATATTGAACCGGATGTGAAAAACCCAGTGTGAGATCAAGTGTGTTTCCTTGAGCTTTGGCACGATAACCAACCCCTACCAGAGTTAGTTTCTTTTCAAAGCCTTGGGAGACGCCTGAGACCATGTTGTTCAATAACGCTCTGGTGGTACCAGTTAGCGCCACTGCTTCTTTAGAGTTTGACTTGGCCGTTGTCACCAGTGTTGAGCCTTCCTGGTTCACTTCAACGTCAGCATGGATGCTGCGTGACAGTGTACCTTTACTACCTTTGACAGTGACTTCACTGCCATTCAGTGTGACTTCAACACCTGCTGGAATAACAACGGGTGCATTTGCGATACGTGACATTGATACTATCTCCAAATAAACCGGTTTAGCTTACCGAACAGATGACTTCGCCACCTTGCCCGATAGCTCGTGCTTTCCGGTCAGCCATCACGCCCTGTGATGTTGAAACAATTGCAACACCCAAACCGCCAATAATTTTTGGCAGATCGTTTGCAGCCTTGTATACACGCAGACCAGGGCGGCTGACACGGTTAATCTGGGAGATAACCGGCTTACCTTCAAAATATTTCAGGGTGATGGTCAATACAGATTTTCCTGACTCATCAGAGACTTTAGCGTCGCTGATGTAACCTTCGTCCTGCAAAACCTTTGCAATACTCAGCTTCACTTTTGAAGCTGGCATGCTTACTTGTGCCTTATTGGCTTGCTGCGCATTGCGGATACGCGTCAACATATCAGCAATAGGATCGGTCATACTCATTTAATTCGCTCCACAAAACAGGTTGGTAATTACCAACTCGCCATTACCAGACCAGGAATGTCGCCTTTCATTGCATGTTCGCGCAACTTGTTACGAGACAGACCGAACTTACGAAAATAACCATGCGGCCTCCCCGTAATCTCACAGCGATTTCTCATACGAGTCGGGCTGGAGTTTCTAGGAAGTGCGTGGAATTTTTTTGCAGCCGCATCACGCTGATCAGCAGTCAGTGACATATCGAGCATTTGCTTTTTCAGCTCTGCGCTGTTTGCAGCATATTTATTTACAAGTTTCGCTCTTTTCAGCTCGCGATTAACCATGCAACGTTTAGCCATAACTTATTCCAACCTTTAGCTTATTTTCTGAAAGGAAATTTAAACGCAGTCAACAAGGCGCGAGACTCTTCTGCAGTGTTCGCGGTTGTGGTAATGGTGATATCCATACCACGCAACTTGTCGATTTTGTCGTATTCAATTTCCGGGAAAATGATTTGTTCTTTAATACCCATGCTGTAGTTGCCTTGACCGTCAAATGATTTTGGGTTCAAGCCACGGAAGTCACGGATACGCGGAATGGAAATGCTGATTAAACGATCCAGAAAATCGTACATTCGGTCTTGACGCAGAGTCACTTTACAGCCGATTGGCCAACCCTCACGCACCTTGAAACCGGCGACAGATTTTTTGGCTTTGGTAACAACTGGTTTTTGACCAGCAATCGCTTCCATATCAGCCATTGCGTTTTCAAGGACTTTCTTGTCAGTCAGTGCTTCACCCACACCCATATTCAGAGTGATCTTGGTGATCTTAGGCACTTCCATTACTGATTTGTAATCAAACTGTTCCATCAATTGCTTGACGACAGTTTCACGATAATATTGTTTTAGTCTGCTCACTGTTTTTACCTAATACGAAGCTCAAGCGCTTACAACTTCGCCATTTGATTTAAAGACGCGAACTTTGCGGCCATCGTCCAGCACTTTATAGCCTACTTTGTCGCCCTTGCCAGTAGCAGGATTCAACAAAGCCAGATTCGAACCATCGATTGGCATTTCTTTCTGAACAATGCCACCTGTGCGACCCAACGCCGGATTTGGTTTCATATGTTTTTTCGCCAGGTTGATCCCTTGGACGATAAACTTTCCACCTTCTACACGACGCAGAATTTCGCCTTGCTTACCACGATCTTTACCGGTCAAAACAACAACCTGATCGCCTTTAACTAATCTTTCCATCCTCAGCGCTCCTGCTTAAAGTACTTCTGGTGCCAAAGAAATAATCTTCATAAACTTCTCACCACGAAGTTCACGGGTGACTGGCCCGAAGATACGGGTTCCAATCGGCTGATGTGCTGCATTCAGCAAAACCGCCGCATTAGAATCAAAACGAACTACTGAGCCGTCTGGTCTACGAACGCCTTTACGAGTTCTTACGATGACAGCGTTGTGCACGTCACCTTTTTTAACTTTACCGCGAGGTGCTGCTTCTTTGATGGTCACTTTGATGATGTCACCAATACCGGCGTAGCGACGATGTGAACCGCCAAGCACTTTGATACATTCAACTCGTTTCGCACCACTGTTGTCAGCAACGTCGAGACTGCTTTGCATTTGAATCATTGTCTAAACTCCAAACTGATAGTTGCTTTACTTGGCACGCTCAACGATTTCAACCAACTTCCAGCACTTTGTCTTGGACAGTGGACGCGAGGCAGCAACACTAACAACATCACCAATATGACATTCATTATTTTCATCATGAACGTGCAATTTGGTAGAACGCTTAACGTATTTTTTATAAATGGGGTGAGCCACTTTACGTTCAACAAGCACAGTGACGGTTTTATCCATCTTGTCGCTAACAACGCGACCTGTTAATGAACGTGCTCTGTTTTCCTGATCACTCATATCCGTGCCCTATTATTTTTCGTTGAGGACAGTTTTAATGCGAGCAATATCACGGCGAACACGCTTGAGCTCGCTTGAACGAGCCAGCTGACCAGTGGCATGCTGCATACGCAAATTAAACTGTTCTTTGTGCAGAGCTTCTAACTCTTGCTTCATTTCTTCGACAGACTTCTGTCTAACTTCGCTCGCTTTCATTACAGTATCGCCCGCGTAACAAATGTGGTTTTAACTGGAAGCTTGGCAGCGGCGAGGCGGAATGCTTCTCTGGCCACGTCTTCTGCAACACCTTCCATTTCATAAAGCATACGGCCAGGTTGGACATTAGCTACCCAAAACTCGACGTTACCCTTACCTTTACCTTGACGAACTTCCAATGGTTTGCTGGAAATTGGCTTGTCAGGGAAAACGCGGATCCAGATCTTGCCGCCACGTTTGATATGACGTGTCATTGCACGACGTGCCGCCTCAATCTGGCGAGCGGTAATGCGACCACGCTCAAGCGATTTCAGACCGTATTCACCAAAGCTGACTTTCGCACCACGATGGGCCATGCCCCGGTTGCGCAGCTTCTGCTGTTTTCTGAATTTAGTTCTTTTTGGCTGTAACATTGGTTATAACCTTATTTTTCTGCTGCCGGTGTGTTTTGATTGTGTGCATCAAAAACTTCACCTTTAAAAATCCAAACCTTGACACCGATGATGCCGTACGTGGTTTTTGCTTCTGCAGTACCGTAGTCGATATCAGCACGCAATGTATGCAAAGGCACACGACCTTCGCGATACCATTCAGTACGGGCGATCTCGGCACCGTTCAGTCGACCGGAAACGTTGATACGAATACCTTCAGCGCCAAGACGCATAGTATTGGTAACAGCACGTTTCATTGCACGACGGAACATGATGCGACGTTCTAACTGCTGGGCGACACTCTCTGCAACCAGGGTCGCGTCAAGTTCTGGCTTACGAATCTCTTCAACACCAACGTTGACAGGAACACCCATGATTTCAGAGGCTTCCTGACGCAGCTTGTCGATATCTTCGCCTTTTTTGCCAATCACAATACCCGGACGTGCAGTATGGATAGTGATTTTTGCAGTCTTTGCTGGCCGGTCGATCTGGATTTTGCTTACAGATGCATGAGCCAGTTTGTTTTTAAGGTATGTGCGAACTTTCAGATCGTTATTCAACATTTCTGAAAAGTTGGCAGAATCCGCATACCAGATCGAATTCCAATCTTTAATTATACCAAGTCTGAAACCTGTTGGGTGAACCTTTTGTCCCATGAGTATTCTCTCTTACTTTTCGTCAACAACCACTGTGATGTGGCTTGTACGTTTAAGGATACGGTTGCCACGACCTTTCGCACGTGGTGACATGCGTTTCATCGTCGGACCTTCGTCAACCATCACGGCAGAGACGAACAATTCATCAATATCTGCCCCATCGTTGTGTTCAGCATTTGCAATCGCCGAATCCAGTACGCCCTTCATGAGCTCTGCTGCTTTTTTCGGGCTGAACGCGAGGATGTTGATTGCCTGTTCTACTGGCAACCCTCTGATTTGATCTGCAACCAAGCGCACCTTTTGTGCGGAAATGCGTGCATAGCTGAGTTTAGCTTGTGTAGCCATATCTTAACCTTATCGCTTAGATTTCTTATCAGCGGCATGACCTTTAAAGGTGCGTGTTGGCGAAAACTCACCCAACTTATGCCCTACCATATCTTCTGTCACAAACACAGGAACATGTTGTTTACCGTTATGAACGGCAATTGTCAGGCCGATCATGTCAGGTGAAATCATGGAACGTCTTGACCATGTTTTGATCGGACGTTTGTTGTTTGCTTCTATCGCTTCCAAGACCTTCTTTTCAAGGTGCTGGTCAATAAACGGACCTTTTTTAATTGAACGCGGCATGATGAATTCCTAGCCTTCTTTATTTACGATTACGACGACGTACAATCATGTTGTCTGTACGTTTGTTTTTACGGGTCTTGTAGCCTTTAGTCGGCACACCCCATGGTGTCACTGGGTGACGACCACCGGAAGTACGACCTTCACCACCACCGTGTGGGTGATCGACCGGGTTCATAACAACACCACGAACCGTTGGGCGAACACCGCGCCATCTTTTAGCACCCGCTTTACCCAGTGAACGCAATGAGTGTTCACCATTGCCGACTTCACCCAGGGTTGCTTTACATTCCAGTGAAACCTTGCGAGTTTCACCACTGCGCAGACGGATGGTTGCGTAGCCGTTTTCACGAGCGACGAACTGGATACTGCTGCCGGCGCTACGCGCTAACTGAGCACCTTTACCTGGTTTCAGTTCGACACAATGAATCGTGCTACCGAGTGGAATCGCTGATAATTTCAGCGTATTCCCGGCGCGAATCGCAGCATTGTCACCTGATTCCAGACGATCACCAGCCACAACACCTTTCGGCGCGATAATGTAGCGTTTTTCACCATCGGCATAGCTCAGCAATGCGATGTGAGCGGTGCGGTTTGGATCGTATTCAATACGCTCAACAACAGCAGGAATACCGTCCTTGTTGCGTTTAAAGTCGATCAGACGATAGCGCTGTTTATGACCGCCCCCACGGTGACGAACAGTGATTCGTCCCGCGTTGTTACGGCCACCCGTTTTAGATTTCTTTTCAACCAGCGGAGCATATGGCGCACCGGTGTGCAGATCAGCGGTGCTGACCTGTACGACGAAGCGACGTCCTGCTGATGTAGGTTTAGCCTTTTTTAATGCCATTCCTGATTCCTCACCCGTATTCTGTTTACTTATTCGCCAAGGAAGTTGAGATCAGCACCGTCAGCCAATGTTACATAGGCTTTTTTCCAGTCGCTGCGTTTGCCCATGATACGGCCTGTACGCTTGACTTTACCTTTAACATTGCTAGTGGTAACTGACGCAACTTTGACATCAAACATTTTTTCAACTGCTTGTTTGATCTCGATCTTGTTGGCGTTAGGCAATACCTTCAGCACTACCTGGTTGTGATTTTCGGCAACGCGTGATGCTTTTTCTGCAACCACAGGGCCGACAATAATTTTTGTCAGACGCTCGGAATTCATGCCAATGACTCCTCTAATTTACGAACAGAGTCTTCGCTCATCACGACTTTCTCAAAACGCAGCAGAGCCACAGGATTCAGATGCGCGACATCAGTAGCAGCGATGTCATACAGATTGCGAGAAGCCAAGGCCAGGTTGCCAGCAGCATTTTCAGTGACGATCAATGCATTGGAGAGACCCAGCGACTTGGTTTTGCTCAGCAAATCCTTGGTCTTAGGTGAGTCGAGCTCGACTTTATCAACCACAATGAGTGCATCCTTGCGAAGCAGCTCAGACAGAATCGAAGCCATCGCAGAACGGTACATCTTGCGGTTTACTTTTTGACTGTAATCACGGTTTTTGGCAGCAAAGGTAGTACCACCACTACGCCACAATGGGCTGCGGATTGTACCTGCACGTGCACGGCCGCTACCTTTTTGTGAAAAAGGCTTTCTGCCACCACCGCTCACTTCTGAGCGAGTTTTTTGTGCATGTGTTCCCGCACGGCCGCCTGCCAAGTATGCAGTGACAACCTGGTGAACCAGTGATTCATTATATTCACGGTCAAGCAATGCGTCAGAAACAGTAATGTTTCCAGCTTTCTTGCCGTCAAACGATTGTAGCTGAAGATCCACGTTTATTTCCCCTCAGAATCTTGCTTAGGCTTTTACAGCCGGACGGACAACCACATTACTGCCTGTTGCGCCAGGCACAGAGCCTTTCACCAGCAACAGATTTCTCTCTGCGTCGACCTTAACCACAGACAGGTTTTGCAGGGTGCGTTTTTTATCACCCATATGGCCTGCCATCTTTTTGTTTTTGAACACGCGACCAGGTGTTTGACACTGACCGATAGAACCAGGCGCTCTGTGAGACAAAGAGTTACCGTGTGTAGCATCGCCACCACCGAAGCCGTAGCGCTTAACAACACCCGCGAAGCCTTTACCTTTACTGATGCCAGAAACGTCTACCGCCTGACCGGCTTCAAAGATGTCAACTTTGAGTTCTGAACCAAGTTCAAAACTGGCAACATCTTCAACTCTGAATTCGCACACTTTGCGACCAGCAGGCGCTTGCGCCTTGGCAAAATGCCCAGCTTCAGGCTTGGTCACACGTGAAGCTTTACGAGCACCGACGCTGACCTGAATCGCGTTGTAACCATCAGTATCAACTGATTTCAGCTGGCTGATATGGTTTGGTTCCACTTCAATTACCGTAACAGGCGTAGAAACACCATCTTCAGAGAAGATACGTGTCATACCACGCTTACGGCCGATGAGTCCGATAGTCATTGACCCAACCCCTCTTAATTCAACTTGATCTGGACATCAACGCCTGCGGCGAGATCCAGTTTCATTAACGCGTCTACTGTTTTATCAGTAGGCTCTACAATATCCATCAAACGCTTGTGTGTACGGATTTCGTACTGCTCACGCGCATCTTTGTTTACGTGTGGAGAAATCAACACTGTGAAACGTTCTTTTTTGGTCGGCAATGGAATAGGTCCATTGATGCGCGCGCCAGTACGTTTTGCAGTTTCAACAATTTCTTTTGCTGATTGATCGATCAAACGATGATCAAATGATTTCAACCGGATTCTGATTGTTTGGGTTGTTGCCATTATTAATTACTCAACAATTTTACTAACGACACCGGCACCAACAGTGCGGCCGCCTTCACGAATAGCGAAACGCAAACCTTCTTCCATCGCAATCGGTGCAATCAGGGTTACGTCCATTTTGATGTTGTCACCAGGCATGACCATTTCTACACCTGATGGCAAGTCACAGGCACCAGTTACGTCAGTTGTACGGAAGTAAAACTGTGGACGGTAGCCATTGAAGAATGGTGTGTGACGACC
>NZ_APHR01000054.1 GCF_000349205.1 Methylophaga lonarensis MPL
CGGGTGTGACCACGCTTGCCGAGCAAACTGCACCGGTCACAGGCAACCGCTGGACGGTTGCCGAGCAGGAAGTTGAAGATCGTCTGAATACCTATCTCGTTGACCACAATGAATATGCCGGAACTTCGGGCGTGTTCTCTTATGGTCGGGTTGTTTCCTACGGTACTGAGTGATGAAGTTGATACACAAGTTGATACCGTTTTGGTTATCGGTTTGCATGATGATGTTGTTGCCGACAGCACATGCCGCTGATGAGGCCGTTGAGCTGCTTGAGCGTATGAATCATGCAGCACGCACTCTCAACTACCAAGGTGTATTTTCTTATCAGGCCGGTCGCAATCTTCAATCAATAAAAATTTATCATCGTGCAGACGAGGACGGTGAACTCGAGCGCTTGATTGCACTGAATGGCCCTGCTCGTGAGGTCATTCGAACAAATGATAAGGTCACTTGTATCAATCCTGAAGGTCGCCAGATTAATATCAGTCCACGACCACTAGGCAGCGGATTCCCCAGTGATTTGCCACGCAAAGTCAGCTCCGCCTTGCCCTACTACGAGCTGTCATTCCAAGGAGAAAGCCGTGTTGCCGGTCGCAATGCTCGCGAGCTGTTAATTTCCCCTGTTGACGAGTACCGCTACGGCTACCGGCTGTGGGTAGACACTGAAACTGATCTGTTGCTGAAGACTCAACTATTGGCAACCGATGGTGAAGTGCTCGAAATGTTTGCCTTTTCTTCGATTCAAACTGATGTCGAGATCGCTGATGAAAAGTTGCAATCAAGACTCGATGGCGATGAAATGGTTCTGAACCGAACAGACAAACAATCATCATCTGATATTGAGCAGCAAAGCCGTCTGTCACGCTGGGATGTCACCTGGTTGCCTGAGGGGTTTTCCCTGGTTGCGCTTCAGACCAGACTCAGAGCAAGCAACGGAGCCGAAGTCGAACAGCGTGTCTACAGCGACGGTATGAGTTCAGTCTCGGTGTTTATCGAAAAGATCCTTTCCAAGCATCGTCATTTGCAAGGTGCGACCCAAATGGGCGGCATCAACGCCTATGGCAACATTATTCATTCTCACTTCATCACGGTGGTAGGCGAAGTGCCAGGCCGAACAGTCGAGAAAATCGGCGCATCGATCCAGTTTGTTGATCTCGATCAGCCATGATCGAACAAAAAGCGACCATCGTTGAACTCGAAGGCAAAATTGCCTGGGTTCAGGCTGAACGCCAGTCCACTTGCAGTCAGTGTGCCGTCAGACAAGGTTGTGGTACCGGCTTACTTGCAAAACATGTAGGCAAAAAGTTTTCAAGAATTGCTGTACCTCGAACCGAAAACATGGAACCGGGTCAGCAGGTAAATGTCTCAATCCCCGAAGAAGCACTTCTGCAGGGCGCTGCATTGATGTACATGCTGCCGCTTCTGTCTATGTTTGCCGCAGTAGTGACAATAAGAACGTTGGGATGGGGCGAATTGGCAGAAATCGGTGCAGGGATAGCCGGGCTTGCTGCAGGGTTTTACTGGGTGCGATTCAGGTTAAAAACACATGCTGTTCAGCTGGACACGCAAATCATAGAGGAAAAATGATGATACATACGAAAACGTGGTCTTTGATGAGTGTCATTCTCGCCTGGTTCTTGTTAAGCGCAAGCGCTCATGCCAGAGGCCTTCCTGATTTCACCGACCTGGTAGAAAAAAATGCTGATGGCGTGGTCAATATCAGCACCAAAACTCAGCGCGACGCCCCATCTCAGCAGATGCTGCCGCCTGGTATGGAAGTGCCTGAAGGCACACCGTTTGACGATTTCTTTCGTCGCTTCTTTGGGAATCCCAACCAACCTCGTTCACGTCCACACAACTCCGTGGGCTCTGGTTTTGTGCTTTCAGAAGATGGTTACATCCTGACTAACTACCACGTGATCAGAAATGCCGATGAAATCATCGTCCGATTCAGTGACAGAACTGAACTGGTGGCTGAAGTTTTGGGTGGTGATGAGCGCAGCGATGTTGCTTTATTGAAAGTTGAAGCAACTGGGCTACCGACATTGCAGCTTGGTGACTCGAATGATCTGAAAGTAGGTGAGTGGGTGCTGGCAATTGGTTCACCATTTGGCTTTGACTACTCAGCTACTGCCGGCATTATCAGTGCGCTCGGCCGTAGCCTGCCTAGTGACAGTTACGTACCGTTTATCCAGACAGATGTTGCCATCAACCCGGGTAACTCGGGCGGCCCACTGTTCAATCTTGATGGCGAAGTCATTGGTATAAACTCTCAAATCTACAGCCGTCATGGCGGTTTCATGGGCGTATCTTTTGCGATTCCCATTGATGTCGTCATGAACGTCGTTGAGCAAATCAAAGCTCAAGGCTATGTCAGCCGCGGCTGGCTGGGTGTTGTGATTCAGGATGTCACTCGTGAACTGGCAGAGTCTTTTGGTTTGAGTCGTCCACAGGGCGCACTGGTGTCTCGAGTTATTCCTGACAGCCCTGCCGAAAAAGCAGGTTTCAGAGCCGGTGATGTCATTCTCGAATTTGATGGTCGAAATGTTGTTACAAGCTCTGATCTGCCACCGATTGTTGGTCGAACTGCGGTCGGTAAAGAAACCAATGTGCAGATCATGCGCGAGCAAAAACGTCAAACCATCAAAGTGGTCGTTGAAGAGTTGCCAGATGAAGATCAGGTTGCATTGTCTCGCGTCGGCCCTCAGCGTAGTACGGACAACCGTCTTGCTATCGAAGTTATTGAGGTTTCCTACGAGCAACGTCAGGAAGCAGGTCTGGATAGCGGCGGTGTTTACGTCATGAAAGTTGAAACAGGTCCTGCGCTGCGCGCCGGTATTCGTCCGGGTGATGTGATTTCAAATCTGAACAATGTTCAAATCGAAAGTGTTCAGCAGTTTCTTGAAGTCGCAAAATCACTGGAAGCAGGAAAATCGGTGCCTGTGCTGATTCATCGTGAAGGTAACTCGCAGTTCCTGGCACTTCGCATAGATGAAGAGTAATCAGATCAGTAGTGGCTTGATTAAGGCCAAATAAGAAACAACAAAAAAACGCAGCTCAGGCTGCGTTTTTTGTTTTCTGCCAGCGACGATGTAATGGCCGGTACTGCCAAAACAGCAGGCTTGCCAGAATAAAAGTCAGCCATTCGGCGATAGGCAAGGCGACCAAAAACAAGGGTTGCGGCAATAAGGCAGACAGGCTCAACAACAGGCTCACCGGAAGCACCAGGCCGCGACTTAAAGCAATCAGCATCGAGGGAACCGGCTGTTGCATAGCTGTGAGATAAATCGCCAGTGTTACATTGATGCCATTTATCACAAACAAGGGCCAGACCAGCGAAATATAAGCTGCAGACAACTGCAACGCATCTTCAGAAGCATCGCTGATGAACATACCACTTACTTTTTCAGGCCAAATGAGCAGCATGGCTGTTATGCAGGCACTGACGATCAACACCATGGTGAGTGCTGTTCGAACAAATCCCTGAATGCGCAAAAACTGTCCTGCACCATGATTCTGACTCGCCAGCAGATGCAGCGCATCGGCAATGCCGTAGTAGAGCATCAGGCTGACAAAAATCAGATAGTTCACTACGGCAAATGCGGCGACGCCCTCTACGCCAAGTTGTTTGACCAAAATCAGGTTGAGTACCAGAATAACCACGCCAGCAGAGATTTCATTGGCCAACTCGGAAAGCCCATTAAAGGCCACTTTGATGAGCTGACGCCATTGAGCCCAAGGGAACTGCAATTGCAGCCGGCGATGTTTACGCAGGAAAAAACCTGACAAGATAATCAATTGAACCGTCTGCGATACTGCGGTTGCAAAGGCCGCGCCGAGCAAGCCCATTTCAAAAACAATAATCAGTAATGCATCCAGCAGAATATTTGCCAATGCACCAATGGTCAGTGCCGTGGTTGCCAGGCGTTGACCGCCATCCAGGCGAATGAAGTAATAAAGCACCATTGTTAATGTCTGCAAAACAAGCACGGCACTGATAATGCGAAAATACGGCTGGATCAATGGCAGTAGTGAATCAGGAGTTCCGAGAAAACGCAGGATATGTGTCCCGGCCAGCAAACTCATGCTCATGAAAGCCAGCGCGATGATCGTGATGGCCAACAGGCACAGGCCCATTAGCCCTGAAGCCGCTGAATGATTGCCTTCACCAAGATAATGACCGGCACGCACAGCCCCACCAATGGCAATCATCAGCGCCAGACCAAATAACAGGGACAGATAGGGGATTAGCAGGTTGATGGCGGCCAGACCTTCAGCACTGACAAACTGACCAACGAACATGCCATCAACCACACTTGCTGTGGTGATGGCCATCAAACCAAGTATCGATGGAATCATATAACGCACAAACGTGCCTGGAATTGGCCCGTTGAGAATGGCGGGGTCATGAGTGTGTTGAGACATCAGGGTGACTTTAAACTAAGGCAATGGTCTGTGTTTGTTACAGACCAGCGATGCAACATGGTTTATCGTGTTAGATTGCTGAAGTGCGTATAATACAACACCATTTGCAGCCTGCGCGGCGTGAAGTTCTTCTATCGACGCCATGATTTTGCAGAGAATCACATATTAATCGGCATGTTCAGATATGCCACTTGCAGATAACTAAATGAAAAACATACGAAATTTCTCAATCATCGCGCACATTGATCACGGAAAATCCACTATTGCCGACCGCTTCATCCAGATATGTGGTGGCTTAACAGAAAGGGAAATGTCACAACAGGTTCTGGATTCGATGGATATCGAGCGGGAACGAGGCATTACCATCAAGGCACAAAGCGTTTCGCTTAATTACACCGCCAAAAATGGCGAAACCTACCAGTTGAACTTCATTGACACGCCCGGCCATGTGGACTTTTCTTATGAGGTATCACGTTCACTGGCGGCATGTGAGGGCGCATTGCTGGTGGTTGATGCGGCGCAAGGCGTAGAAGCGCAGAGTGTTGCCAACTGCTACACCGCGATTGAACTCGGCCTGGAAGTGCTGCCGGTATTAAATAAAATTGATTTGCCTGCCGCTGAACCGGACCGGGTCGCTCAGGAAATTGAAGACATCATCGGCGTTGATGCCATGAATGCTGTGCGATGCAGCGCTAAAACCGGGCTGGGTATTGATGAAGTGCTGGAGGAACTGGTGGCAAGAGTGCCGCCGCCAGAAGGTGACCCTGAAGGCCCGTTACAGGCACTGATCATTGATTCCTGGTTTGACAGTTATGTGGGTGTCATCTCACTGGTACGCATCAAACAAGGCAGTCTCAAGGCCAAAGACAAAATTAAAGTCATGTCTACCGGCCATGAGTATCAAGTCGATGAAGTGGGTGTATTTACTCCCAAACGCAGCAAGCGACCTGCACTGAATTGTGGTGAAGTCGGTTATGTGATTTCAGGTGTTAAAGAAATTGATGGGGCACCTGTTGGCGATACCCTGACCCATGCACATCGGGGCGCCACAGAAATGCTGCCCGGCTTCAAGTCAGTGACTCCTCAGGTCTATGCCGGTGTATTTCCTGTCAGTAGTGATGATTATGATTCTTTTCGCGAGGCGCTTGGTAAATTGCGTCTGAACGATGCTTCGTTGTTTTACGAGCCAGAAAATTCACAGGCGCTAGGCTTTGGTTTTCGCTGTGGTTTCCTTGGTCTGTTACACATGGAAATTATCCAGGAACGACTGGAGCGAGAATATGATCTTGATCTGATCACCACCGCACCTACCGTTGTGTTTGAAGTACTGGACAAACGAGGCGAGGTGATCAAGGTCGAAAACCCGGCAGCGTTGCCCGATCCGGGTTCAATTGCCGAAATCAGAGAACCGATAGTGATGGCGGACATGCTGGTGCCGCAAGATTATCTCGGTGCGGTTATTACGCTGTGTGTGGAAAAGCGTGGTGTGCAAAAAACCATGCAATACATGGGCAAACAGGTCGCAGTCAGCTACGAATTGCCAATGAATGAAGTGGTGATTGATTTCTTTGACAGGCTCAAGTCGGTCAGTCGGGGTTATGCCTCGCTTGACTATCATTTCATTCGTTTTCAGGCTGCGGATCTGGTCAAACTGGATGTGTTGATTAACGGCGAGCGTGTGGATGCCTTGTCGATGATCGTGCACAAAGAGCAGAGCGTGTCTCGTGGTCGTCAACTGGTCGAGAAGATGCAGGAGCTGATTCCCCGACAGATGTTTGATATTGCGATTCAGGCGGCGATTGGCGGACACATCATTGCGCGTTCAACGGTTAAGGCTATGCGTAAGAATGTACTGGCCAAATGTTATGGTGGTGACGTTTCCCGAAAACGTAAATTGCTTGAAAAGCAAAAAGCCGGTAAAAAACGGATGAAGTCAGTAGGCAAAGTGGATGTGCCTCAGGAAGCGTTCCTGGCGGTATTGCAGTTATCCAAGAAGTCATAAATAACAGGAGAGTGCGGTGAGTTTTCCGGCGTTGATGGTGTTGTTGGTCGTTCTGACCGGTTTGATCTGGTTGATGGATAAATGGGTGTGGGCGCCCAAAAGAGGCATGGACAGCAAGGAGCCGGTCATCGTCGAATACGCGCGCTCTTTTTTTCCGATTATCTTGCTGGTATTGGTGATTCGTTCGTTTGTAGTAGAACCGTTTCGTATTCCGTCAGCCTCCATGTTGCCGACCTTACATGTCGGTGACTTTATTTTGGTCAATAAGTTTTCTTATGGCATCAGGCTGCCAGTAACACATACCCGAATCTTTGAAACCGGTACACCTGAACGGGGTGATGTCATCGTATTTCGTTATCCTGAGAACACCGAAATTGATTACATCAAACGAGTGGTTGGTCTGCCCGGCGATCGGGTCGGTTACTTTGACAAGGTCATCTACATCAACGGTGAGGCAATCGAACAAGAAGATGCCGAACGAAATGATGATCTGACCGGTATGGTGAGCGCCCGCGCAGACATGCGCACAGAATTCCTGCATCAACAGGGATATAACATTTTGCTTGATCCACGGCGTAACCTGATCGAAGGTGAAACCGTTGTGCCAGAGGGACATTTTTTTGTCATGGGCGACAACCGGGATAACAGCAATGACAGCCGTTTCTGGGGTACAGTACCTGAAGAAAATCTGGTCGGCAGAGCTTTCCTGATATGGATGAGCTGGAATCGAAATGCTGGTGGCATTATGTGGGGTCGGGTAGGTCAGACTATTGAATAAGGAGCGCGTCATGAAACACCAAAAAGGCATGACTTTAATCAGCTGGGTTTTTGTGCTCGGCTTGATTGCGTTTTTTGCAACGATTGCAATGCGCCTGGTGCCGATGTATCAGGAATATTACGCCGTTGTGCAGATCATGAACTCCATGGAACATGAAATCCGCAACAATCAGATGACCCGTCAACAAGTCATGGTGATGATGCAGCGTCGCTTCAATACCGGCTATATCAGTAGCGTCAAACCGGAAAATGTTGAAATCGGCCGCGGACGAGATACGGCTTATGTCACACGCATCGTCGTTGATTATGAAGTACGTAAACCCTTCATCGCACATATTGATTTGATTGGCCACTTCCGCAAGGAAATAGATGTAGAGCCGCCCACGCGATGATGACCACCCGACAAAAAGCGCTCTGCAAATCACTGCAGATTGAGTTTAACGATACCGCGCTATTGATTCAGGCACTCACGCACCGCAGTGCCGACCCCAAAAATAACGAACGACTGGAATACCTGGGTGATGCCATACTCAACTTTGTCATCGCCGAGGCGCTGTTCACTCGTTTTCCACAAGTTAAAGAAGGCAAACTGAGCCGACTAAGAGCTTCTCTGGTTAAGGGGGAGACACTGGCGGAAATCGCACGTGCCCTGCAATTGGGAGAAGTACTGGTGTTGGGGCCAGGAGAGCTGAAAAGCGGCGGCTTCAGACGTGAATCAATTCTGGCGGATGCGTTGGAGGCACTGTTTGGTGCGCTGTATCTTGATAGCGGTTTTGAACCTGCCAGAGCGCTGATTGTGCAGCTTTATCAAGAAAGAATTGAAGCCATTGACGTTACTGAAACGGTCAAAGATCCCAAAACACGGCTACAGGAATTACTGCAAAGCCGAAAACAGCCACTCCCCATCTATAGCGTCAAAGAAGTGAAGTCTGACAAGGAACAACCTGAGTTTGAAGCTTCCTGTCAGGTCAAATTACTGGATAAAGTGGTCGTGGCCCGAGGCAGCAGTCACCGCAAGGCCGAAAAGAAAGCTGCTGAACGTGCACTCACCCTGATTGAAGGCAAGCTATGACTGAAAAGCCCTATCGTAGTGGCTATGTCGCCATTATCGGTCGTCCCAACGTCGGTAAATCAACGCTGATTAACCGTATTCTGGGTCAAAAACTGTGTATTACCTCGCGTAGGCCTCAAACGACACGTCATCGGATTCTGGGTATCAAAACCACCGATCATGCTCAGCTGGTCTATGTCGATACGCCTGGCATGCACAGTGATGGCAAACGTGCCATGAATCGCTACATGAATCGCGCCGCAACCGCCTCTATTGATGACGTTGATGTGATTGTGTTTGTCATCGAAAGCCTGAGATGGAGTGATGACGACGAACGCGTATTGAAACGCCTGCAAAATGATGCTGACAAACCGGTCATTCTGGTGTTGAACAAAGTGGACAAGGCGGAAGACAAAGCGGCCTTACTGCCACAAATGGAAGAACTTGCCGCCAAATATCCATTTGCTGCGGTGGTGCCTGTTTCAGCACGACGAGGCATTAACATCGAACAACTGGAAGCAGAAGTTGAAAAGCTGATGCCCGAAGGCGAAGCGATTTTTGATGAAGACCAACTGACTGACCGAAGCTCTCGCTTTCTGGCTGCTGAAATGGTCAGGGAAAAATTGTTTCGTCATCTGGGACAGGAATTGCCCTATTCATTGACTGTTGATATCGAACAGTTTGAAGACGATGACGGCATGTTCAGAATCAGCGCGGTTATCTACGTCGAACGAAGTGGCCAAAAGTCCATTGTCATCGGCAAGAAGGGCGAGTTACTGAAACAGGTCGGCCAGGATGCAAGAAAAGATATGGAAGACCTGTTTGGCTGCAAGGTGTTCTTACAGTTGTGGGTCAAGGTACGCGAAGGTTGGGCAGACAACGAGCGTATGCTCAGAAATCTGGGTTATAACGACGATCTTTAGGGCTTGTTGCATTTTCAGTCACAACAGAGGCGGCTATGAAAACATCAACAGCCTCCAGTCAGACAGGCTGATCTGAAATGATGAGTCTGACACAGGCTTTTGTGCTGCATCAGCGACCCTACCGGGAAACCAGTCTGTTACTGGATGTGATCAGTCGTGACTATGGCAGAGTCAGCCTGGTGGCACGAGGTGTCAGGCAAAAGCGCAAGCGTGGTGGACATCAGCTGCAATTGTTTCAGCCGCTCTGGCTCAGTTGGGTTGGCCGAGGTGAATTGCAGACACTGACGGATGTTGAGCACCACCAACCACGTTATTGGCTGAAAGGTCACGCGGCGTTATGTGGTTTGTATATCAACGAATTACTGATTCGGCTGACAGGTTTGCACCAAAGCGAGCCGATGATATTTGATGCCTATCAGCAGGCGCTATCGGAACTCGAGCATAGCGATTCCTGTGAAATTACTCTGAGAATATTTGAAAAGCATTTACTGGCAGCCATGGGCTATGGCTTGGCGCTGACCCATGAAGCGAGCAGTGGGCTGCCGGTCACGGATGACAACTATTATCGCTATTTGCCAGAGCATGGACTGATAGTCAGTGATAAGGCCATTCCAGGTCAGACTATTTCTGGCCGAAGCCTCAGGCATTTTGAACAGGAAAGCGATTTTGACCTTGTCAGCTTGTCTGAAATCAAGCAGATGATGCGAACGGTGTTAAATTATTATCTGGACGGAAAACCACTTAAAAGCCGGCAGTTGTTTGCCCAGATGCAACTTTATGCAAACCCGGCTACATCAGAAACAGAAAGGTAAACAGCAGTATGTCGATTTTTTTAGGGGTAAACATTGATCACGTTGCCACTTTGCGACAGGCACGGGGGACTCGTTATCCAGATCCGGTTCAAGCCGCGATAGAGGCTGAACAGGCCGGAGCTGACAGTATTACGCTGCATATTCGCGAGGACCGCCGACACATTCAGGAGCGCGATCTGGCATTGCTTACCGAGATAAGTCAGACCAAACTCAATCTTGAAATGGCTGTGACCGATGAGATGATTGCCATGGCCGAGAAATATCGTCCGGCTGATTGTTGTCTGGTTCCAGAGCGTCGTGAGGAACTGACCACTGAAGGCGGCCTGGATGTGCTCGGTCAACTTGAACGTATGCAAGCTGCCTGTGCTCGTCTGGCTGCAGCCAATGTCACAGTTTCATTATTTATCGACCCCGATAAGGATCAGATTGATGCGGCCGTGAGTTGCAAAGTACCGGTGGTTGAGTTGCACACCGGACGCTATGCCGATGCCGAGACAGCTGCCGAAGCAAAACACGAGTTGGCGATTATTTGCAAAGCTGCCCAATATGCTCATGCACAAGGTTTGCAGGTCAATGCCGGACATGGCTTGAACTATCATAATGTGACGGCGATTGCGGCGATTCCCGAACTGCGAGAGTTAAATATTGGTCATGCAATTGTCGCGCGTTCGGTGTTTACCGGTTTTCAGGCTGCGGTTAGAGAAATGAAACAGCTGATGTTGGCAGCCAGACAGCAATGATTTGTGGTATTGGCACTGATTTGGTGTTTATCCCTCGCATCAGTCAGATGCTGGAAAAATTTGGCGACAAAGCGGCCAGACGAATTCTGGATGAACAAGAGTTTTTGGCATTTCAACAGAGCAGTATGCCGGCGGCTTTTCTGGCCAAGCGTTTTGCTGCTAAAGAAGCGGCTGCCAAAGCGCTGGGTACCGGCTTTCGCGATGGACTCAGCCTGCAACATATTGCTGTTCGCAAGGATGAACTTGGTAAACCAGAGCTAAAATTGATTGAGGTCGCTCAACACAGGATGTCTGAATTGAAGGCAAGCCGGGCGTTTTTGAGTCTGAGTGATGATGGCGACTATGCCAGTGCGTATGTGATTTTAACGGAACGCTAAAATGACTGATTATCCGACCATTGACCGCTGTATTGGCAATACCCCACTGGTTCGATTACAGCGATTGCCGGGCAATACCAGCAATACCATTCTGGCTAAGCTTGAAGGCAACAACCCTGCCGGTTCAGTCAAGGACCGACCCGTTGTCAGCATGATTCGTCATGCTCAGCAGCGGGGTGAAATACAGCCAGGAGACACCCTGATTGAAGCCACCAGTGGCAACACAGGAATTGCACTGGCCATGGTGGCGGCCATTTTGGGCTACAAAATGGTGTTGATCATGCCTCGCAATATGAGTGTGGAACGACGCGCTTCAATGCGGGCTTATGGCGCAGAAATTATTCTCACCGATGGTATGGAGACTGCCAGAGATCTGGCCTTGCAAATGCAGGCTGATGGCAAGGGAAAAGTGTTGAACCAGTTTGGCAATTTCGACAATCCATTGGCTCATTATGAAACCACGGGTCCTGAGATCTGGCGTGATACCCATGGACAGGTGACTCACTTTGTCAGTGCCATGGGCACAACAGGCACCATTATGGGAGTGTCGCGTTATCTCAAGGAACAAAACAGTCAGGTGCAAATTGTGGGGGTGCAACCAGTTGAGGGTGCCAGTATTCCCGGCATTCGTCGTTGGCCAGCAGCCTATCTGCCAGATATTTTTGAACCGGAAAGAGTCGACCGAATCATCGATATGGAGCAAAGTGTTGCTGAAGACACCATGCGTCGGCTGGCCAGTGAAGAAGGCATATTTTGTGGCGTTTCCTCCGGCGGCAGCGTGGCGGCAGCATTAAGATTATCTGCTGAAGTGAGTCATGCCACCATCGTATGCATTATCTGTGATCGTGGTGATCGTTATCTGTCCACAGGTGTTTTTCCGGCTGAGTGATGCGTTCATCACTCTTCAGACGTTGGTGCCTGGCAATACTTCTACTGATTGTCAGCCCTGCCCACGCAATCGAAAAATTGCAGCTACTGGCAGGTGACTGGCAATACGCCAACATATCAGCCAAAGATTCTCAGCTAAAACTCCAGCTGACAGCAAATGGTTTGGCGGTTGAATTAAGCATCGCCACACTGCAGCTTGCTCAGCCTTTTGGCGAAGTGAACAATATCCAGCTGCACTGCCAACAAGCCAGGCTTCAATCTGGACAGATAAGTTGTGCCAAAGGTCAGGTCAGTTTTGCCCATGCCCACTTGGGCGATCAGACAGTGACATTTTCACTGCAAGCACGCTATGAAGAAGAGCATTACCAAATACAGGTCTCAGGCCTCAGCTTGGCTGATGGCACACTGGATATTCAAGCCGAGTTGGATGGCGAGGTGTGGCAAGCGAATATTCAAAGCCACTCAGTCACACTTGAGTCGCTGGAATCCCTGGCCTTGTCGATGTTGACAGAAGACCTCATCGAATTGGCACAAGGCTGGCAACTGCAAGGTGAATTGAACGGCAAGTTAATGATGGCTGGAGATGCTTCCAATATCAGTCGCATTGAGACTGATCTGGCGTTGCATCAGTGGTCGGTCAGTGATCCACAAAGCCGCTATGTGACCGAGGCAGCCAATGCCAGAGTGCAACTGAAGGCGCGACAGCAAGCAGGCGAATGGCGCTGGTCAAACATTATGACGTTGCATGGCGGTCAAGCTTATTTTGAGCCAGTTTTTCTCGATTTTGAACAGTCTGGCATGCATTGGAAAAGTGACGGCCACTGGTCACCCGACAATGACCGCATCACTTTGAATATCCCGGAGTTTGATCATAGCGGGACTTTGCAGGGCAGTGTCAGTCTGCACTACCAGCAACAGCAAGTCACTTCATTGCAAATCAGGCTGGTCAAAGCACAACTGAACAATGTTTATAACACCTGGTTGCAACCGTTTTTGCTGGGCACAGCAGCTGATAGTCTGACGCTGGATGGCTCGTTGAGTGCTGACATTGATTATCAGTACGGCCAGTCTCCAGAGTTAAGCCTGTCATTCTCTGACGTAGATATCGATGATCAACAGCAGCGCTTTTCATTAGCGGGATTAACCGGGGAGTTTGCCTGGACAGGATCGGTTGAGCCGCAACACACGGCTTTATCGTGGCAACAGATCTATTTCTATGCACTGCCGCTGGGAGCCTCGGCAATCGACGGCGTTTCGACAAGTTCAGGTTTCAGATTAACTCAACCGTTTGTATTGCCGGTGA
This sequence comes from Methylophaga lonarensis MPL, assembly GCF_000349205.1. Taxonomy (GTDB): domain Bacteria; phylum Pseudomonadota; class Gammaproteobacteria; order Nitrosococcales; family Methylophagaceae; genus Methylophaga; species Methylophaga lonarensis. The sequence continues at coordinate 13,299 of NZ_APHR01000054.1, forward strand.
TGGATGGAGCCTTGCAGATTCATGATTTTTCATTAGCGCTGGATCAAGAGCAGGCCGTCAGTTGGCAATTTGATGGATTGCTGACGCCAGTGTCTATGGAGGCGGTGAGCGAAGCGCTTGGCTGGCCAACTTTGTATGGTCGGTTGTCTGGTGTGATCCCCCAGGTTCGCTATCAACATCAGCAAGTCCAAGTAGATGGTGCTTTGATGTTGAGATTGTTTGACGGCATCACCGTCATCAGGGATTTACGCTTGCAAGATCCTTTTGGTGCCTTGCCGCAGTTGTCAGCCAATGTTGATATTACCGGACTGGATTTGCAGTTACTGACCCAGGCGTTTGATTTTGGAATGATTAGCGGCAGACTCGATGGGCGCATTCATGAGTTGCGATTGGCTGGCTGGCAAGCGGTGCAGTTCGATGCGCAGTTTGCAACACCGCAGGGTGATCGCAGTCGGCGACGCATCAGTCAGCAGGCAGTGGATAATCTGTCACAAATTGGTGGCGGTGCCAGTGGCGTATTATCACGGAGTTTTTTGCGGTTTTTCGAGGACTTTTCCTATCAGCAACTGGGTCTAAGTTGTAGACTGCGCAATTCTGTTTGCGAGATGTCCGGTGTCGCAGATGCAGAGCATGGCTATTATATTGTGCAAGGCGGCGGGATTTTACCGCCTTGGATTAATGTGGTGGGGTATACTCGGCGCGTTGATTGGCCAGATTTGCTGGAAAGATTGCAAGCCGTTCGGCACAGCAGTGGACCTGTGATTGAGTGATGAGGGTAAACAAAATGATGCATGGATATAAACAAATTTCGGTAGCGGCAATGGCGTTGTTTTTGATGTCATGCGTGACAATTAATATTTATTTTCCTGCAGCGGCGGCTGAGCAAGCCGCGGACCGTATCATTGAAGATGTCTGGGGACCGGATGGCAAGCGTTCTGAGCAGCCTGCGTCATCAGAACCGCAATCAATGATAGAAACCGACAGACCGGTATTCGTCAGAATGCTTGAGTGGGTAGTTTCACCTGCCGAGGCTCAGGCTGATTTGAACGTGAATTCACCTGCCATCAGTGCCATTCAAAGCAGAATGCGCAGCCGTCATGATCAACTGCGTCCTCATTATGATAGTGGTGCAGTGGGCCTCACCGCCAACGGCTTGGTGACAGTCCGCGATGCTGGCAGCATTCCACTGGCGCAGAGAAATGCTGTCAACTCCCTGGTCGCTGATGAAAACAAAGACCGTAATGCACTGTATGCTGAAATTGCCCGTGCCAATGGCCGACCCGAGTGGCAGTCAGATATTCAGGAGACTTTTGCCCGCCGCTGGATTAGCAATGCAGCTTCTGGCTGGTGGTATCAGCAAGGTGGCAACTGGCAACAAAAATAACAATCATCATCGAAAGGTCAACAGGCCCTGGAGTCCGGCCATGCTGAAACATGGCCGGACTTTTTTATTGCAGACAAACACAATCTAGAGAAACACATGGCAAGACGCAGACGAAGCGCACAACTTCCTACCACCCCGGTGAACAGCCTCATTGAATCACTATCGCATGATGGGCGGGGAATAGCGCGTATTGAAGGCAAGACCGTATTTGTTGATGGGGCATTGCCCGGAGAACAGATTGAGTTTGTCTACACTCGAAAGCACAAGAACTACGATGAAGGACGCACCATCCAGGTACTGACGGCTTCGCAAGACAGAGTCGAAGCAAGATGTCAGCACTATGGCATATGCGGCGGTTGCAGTTTGATGCATATGGACCCAGGTGCACAGTTACGCCATAAGCAAGCCACATTGGCTGAGCATTTCCAGCACTTTGGTCAGCTATCGCCGAAAAAGTGGCTGCCGCCGTTGACCGGACCATTATGGGGATATCGTCGTAAAGCCCGACTGGGTGTCAAATATGTCACTAAAAAGGGCAAGGTACTGGTTGGCTTTCGTGAAAAAGCTTCTCCATACCTTGCCGAACTTAATCAGTGTGAAGTGCTTGACCCACGTGTAGGCAAACGTTTGGATGAGCTGGGTCGTTTAATTGAATCTTTGGAAGCCTTTCAACGAATCGCACAAATCGAAGTGGCAATGGATGCCGAGCATGTCGCTCTGGTATTTCGCAACCTTGATCCTTTATCCGAAGCCGATCAGCAGGCACTTATCAGCTATGGACAACAGCATGATTTGTGGATTTATCTGCAGCCAGGTGGGCCAGACACCGTCAGCGCTTTGTGGCCTGAATCGCCACAATTGCGTTATCGTCCCGAACCGCATTTAACGCTGGACTTTGCGCCGGGCGATTTCACCCAGGTGAACTCAGGTATCAATGAAAAGATGATCCAGCTGGCGATGCAATTGCTTGATGTTCAAGCTGAAGATCGTGTACTCGACCTGTTCTGTGGTCTGGGTAATTTTACTTTGCCGCTGGCTAGCAGAGTCGCTTCGGTCATCGGAGTGGAGGGTGATGCCTCACTGGTGAGTCATGCACGACGTAATGCCATGCTCAATCAACTGGAGAATGCCGAGTTTGAGCAGGCGGATCTGACAAAAACGGCCCTCAAAGATTATCCCTGGGCAAAAGCAGGTTTTAATAAAATTTTGCTGGATCCGCCCCGCAGTGGAGCCTTTGAAGTGCTTGAGCAACTTGCCGATCTGGGTGCAGAGCGATTGTTGTACGTCTCTTGCAACCCTGCAACGCTGGCGCGAGATGCCGGTGAACTGGTCAATAAACATGGCTATCAGCTTGATGCTGCCGGCGTGATGGATATGTTTCCACACACGGCACACGTAGAATCCATCGCGGTTTTCAATAAAATTTGAATTCATGTACCAAAGTACAATTGCGCCACTTTTAGTTGTGTATAGACTGGTTTATAACTGATTGAAGCTGCAGGCAGATCAGTTTCATTACAATAATTGATAATGTGCCAACCTTGATGCGAGTCAAGCGACGGAAAGCCACGGGTCTCTGGGAGAGACGGCCGGGTTGCAGTTTCGAAAAGGATGTTTTCATGAAAAAAATTCTTTTGTTTGCGTCATTGCTTGCTACAAGTCTGACTGCCAACGCTGCTTTCTTTGAAGGTTCCACTTCCGGAACATTTACTAACCCAGCAGGTGCTGCAAACATGCAAGTCACTGGTGAAGGTACTAATACCCTGCAGTGGGGTGAAGGTGCTTTTCTGGGTAGTTGCTTCTTGGGTTTTTGCTGGGGGCCAACTTCTAATCCGAGCCTGTTGAGCTTTAACGGTCAAGGCTTTGCCACAGATGTTGATCAACAGTTCCAAGTTGGTAGCATGTACTTTTACAACGGTACCATCTATGCCGGTACCGAAGCTTCATCTGTTGACTTTAACCTGACGTTCGATTTTGTAGCGCCAAATGCTTTTCAAGAAACTTTCAGCTATAACTTCGCCCTGGATAATACTGTCAACCCACAAGGTGATACGGTAACCGTTCTGACTGCGGCGCCAGAGTACTTTTACACTTTCGAAGGCAATGACTATTACTTCGAACTGCTGGGCTTCAGCTATGGTGGCCAAGTATTCGACACCATCTTTGCTAAAGAGTTGAAAGGCAAAACAGTTAAACTGTTGGGTCAGTTCACTTCAATTCCGTCTGAAGTACCACTGCCAGCCGCTGTTTGGTTGTTTGGTTCTGGTCTGATGGGCTTTATGGCTTTCAGGAGACGCGCAAAAGCTAACGCTGCTGCTTAATCGCACCAGCTTAATGCACCTGAAAAACCGCAGTAGCAATACTGCGGTTTTTTTATGCTTAGCATTTCTGGGCAGCAGTTTATAAAAATTTTTAATATTGTGTACCAAAGTACAGTAGTTTGCTTTATCAAGTCTCCGTATTATTAGCATCAACAGGTCAGGTCTACTGTTTCATTTTTACCGGCTTGATGAAGTTAACCACGGAACGCTGGCGGGATAACCAAAAGTGGTGCCGAGATTTATTAATAAGGACATATCATGAAAAACTTGTTGTTGTTTGTATCGTTAATGACGGCATCTATTTCTGCCAATGCTGCATTCTTCCAAGGTTCAAGTTCTGGAACATTTGAAAACCCGGTCGGCGCTGCCAATATGCAGGTGACAGGCGTAGGTACTAATTCTTTCAGCTGGGGCGAGGGCGCTTATCTTGGTTACAGCTGGGCGAAAAACTGCTTTTTCTGTCTTCCATATAAACAGCACCATTACTCAGATCCCAGCAGCCTGACTTTTAACGGTCAGTCTTTTAATACCGATGTAGACAGTGCTTTTGTGGTCGGTAATCTGTATTTCTATAACGGTACTATCTATGCAGGTACAGAAGCCACTAGCGTAGATTTTTCACTGACATTTGATTTCACAGCACCTAACAGCTTTGATGAAACATTCACCTACAATTTTGCGTTGGACAACACCGTCAACCCACAAGGCGATACGGTAACACTGGCGGCTGCAGCGCCTGAATATTTCTACAGCTTTGAAGGTAATGATTATTACTTTGAGCTGCTGGGCTTTAGTTATGGCGGCAAAGTATTCGACGAAATTTTTGCTAAAGAACTGAAAGGCAAAACCGTTCAGTTGCTGGGTAAATTTACTTCAATTCCCTCTGAAGTACCGCTGCCAGCCGCTGTTTGGTTGTTTGGCTCTGGTCTGATGGGCTTCATGGCTTTCAGAAGACGCGCAAAAGCTAACGCTGCTGCTTAATCGCACCAGCTTAATGCACCTGAAAAACCGCAGTAGCAATACTGCGGTTTTTTTATATTTAGCAATCACGATCTTTGATTTATAAAAAACTTTAATGTCCTGCACCAAAGTACAATTGTGTCACTTGGACTTGTATATAAATATGCTGATAACTGATTGAAGCAGCAGACGATCAGTAAAACTCGATAGTTAGATTGTGCCAACCTTGATGTGAGTCAAGCGATGGAAAGCCACACCTCTTTGGTAGAGAGGTCGGGATTGTAGTGCCAAAAAGGATGTTTTATGAAAAAAGTTTTTATGTTTGCGTCATTGCTTGTCACGAGTCTGACGGCCAATGCAGCCTTCTTCGAAGGTTCAACCTCGGGAATCTTTACCAATCCAGCAGGTGCTGCAAATATGCAAGTCACGGGTGTTGATACCAATGCCTTGCAGTGGGGCGAAGGTGTTTTTCTGGGTAGTTGTCTATTTCCGGGTTTTTGCTTCGGGTCAACTTCTGACCCAAGTCAATTGAGCTTTAACGGACAAGGCTTTGCCACTGATGTTGATCAACAGTTCCAGGTTGGAAGCATGTACTTCTACAACGGTACTATCTATGACGGCACCGGAGTGTCTGCCGCTGATTTTATCCTGACGTTTGATTTCGCAGCACCAAACATTTTTCAGGAAACATTTAGCTACAATTTCTCTTTGGAAAACACATTCAACTCAGATGGTGAAACTGTGACCATTCTGACGACAGCACCAGAGTACTTTTACAGCTTTGCCGGTAATCATTACTACTTTGAACTGCTCGGCTTTAGCTATGATGGCCAAGTGTTAGACACCGTCTTTGCTAAAGAGCTGGAAGATAAAACAGTCACATTGTTGGGACAGTTCACTTCAATTCCTTCTGAAGTACCGCTGCCAGCCGCTGTTTGGCTGTTTGGTTCTGGTCTGATGGGCTTCATGGCTTTCAGAAGACGCGCCAAAATGAACGCAATTGCCTAATTTGGCATCAAGTCCGACAAAAAAGCCGCAGTGTATACTGCGGCTTTTTTTATGGCTGAAATGGCAAAACAGGTGATTGTTAATGAAACAATATTTGAATGCTGACGCGATTAGTTATCTTGCCGACAGCCTTGTAGCCGCATGGCCCGAATTTGATAAAGAAGGTTTTACTCGCGGTGCCTGTCAGGGGCTTGAGGCGATGGAGCTGAAACAGCGCGTTACTCATATTGCCGAACAATTGCACAAACATTTGCCGACGGACTTTTCCGAGAGTGCTGATATTCTGATACGACTTGCCGATGTTTGGCCTGTGGATGAGGATGACAAATCAAGCTGGCACAGTTTTTCGGCATGGCCGCTGATTGATTATGCAGGGCATGCGGGCTGGTCCAGTCCATTACGAGCACTGGACGTGCTGGAAAGATTAACGCCCTTGTTTACTGCCGAATTTGCCATGCGACCCTATTTAGATCGGCAGTTTGAGGTGGTGTATCCCAGGATTATCCGCTGGACCGAGCACCCTCATCCTCATGTGCGCCGCCTGGCTTCTGAATGCATTCGACCCCGGCTACCGTGGGGTGGACACTTGAAACGTTTTCAACGCGACCCTGAGCCGGTTTTGAAGGTGCTTGAATTGCTCAAGGATGATGTTTCAGTCTATGTGCAAAAGTCTGTTGCCAATAATCTGAACGATATCAGTAAAGATAATCCGGACAGGGTATTAGCGCTGGTACGTCAGTGGTTGCCAAAGGCCAGTAAACAACGGCGCTGGATCATACGTCATGGACTGCGTAGTCTCATCAAGCAAGGTGTTCCGGAAGTCTTTGAGTTGCTGGATTACTCGCCAACAATTGCCTTGCAAAGTCAGTTGCAGCTGAATAAGGCGGAGGTGTCTTTGGGCGACAGCTTTGAAATCACACTAAGCTTACAGTCAGAAGCAACGTCAGCACAGGATCTGGTCATTGATTATGCCGTGTGGCACGTCAAGGCCAATGGCAGTCATAGCCGCAAGGTTTTTAAATGGAAAATACTGACGCTGGCGGCAGAGCAATGTTTGCAGATAAGCAAAACACACGCCTTCAAAACATTATCGACCCGTAAATACTATCCCGGCCCGCACCTGTTGGAGGTGTTAATCAATGGGCAGGTGACAGGCCGGGCAGAAATTGAATTACGACATGATAAAGCCAAAGGCGATCAAGGCAATCCAGGCGATTGACATTACAACAGTAATTTCAGTAAAGCGGTCACTGATAAATTGTTCCAGTTTTTTCATTTTGGCCTCCTGTTCGAGCTACATTCAAAATGCTTACGGAAACTATTCTCCGCCTGCTCAACAGGATTGGCATTGATCTGGATCAAACTCGAGACCATAAAAAAACCGGTCAAGGACCGGTTTTTTTATGGTCTGTTCTGCTGATACTTTAGCGTGAAGCAATCAAGCCAAACAGTACAATGCCTAACCAAAAAAAGGTGAAGGCAAAAATCACGTAAGGAAATTTTTCGACCAACAATTTATCCAGTTTTTTCCACATAACTCAGTCTCTCGCAAATTAAAACAATTGTTATAGGTTTCACCGAAAATAATAACAGGATTGAGCCATTCCGGCCAGATTTCCTGTTTTCAGGTTGTCCATTATCTGGCTAATTTGTGCGCAAAAAGTTCCTATGAATGGTCGGCAATCTGGGCTTGGACGCGCAATATTCACGTCCACGGAAGATTCCTGCCAGTCGGTCATCTGCGAAACAAAGCCGATGTAGATTTGTGCTTGCCAGGCGTCATTATTTTCTCTATATTTTCTCTTCTCGGTTTTTTCTCGTATTAATTGAGGAGTGTTGCGATGCTGACAGAACGTCAACAGGATACGCTGGACTTTATTCGACGATATGTACGAGAACATGGACGTTCACCATTACTGACTGAAATTGCCGAAGGGCTGGGAATTCAGTCTCCAGGTACGACTCATCGTTATATACAGGCCTTAGTGGATGCGGGGCATCTGCAACGACTGGTGGGACGCACTCGCGGCATCAAGCTGGCAGAGTCGTTGACCGATTATGATGATGTTGCGCCAGTTGTGTTACCGGTGATGGGCCGGATTGCTGCGGGACGCTTGATAGAAGCTGTTGCCGACGAGTCTGAAATTGATCTGTCACAAATGTTCAGTGGATCTGGGCGCTTTGTGCTCAAGGTCAACGGTGACTCAATGATCGATAAAGCCATTATGTCCGGCGATTATGTGGTGGTGCAGTCACAACGTCATGCCAAACATGGTGATATCGTGGTGGCATTGGTGGATGGCTACGATGCCACATTAAAAACCATGCTGCTCAATGATGATGGCACGATTACCCTGATGCCGGCCAATGTGAATTACGAACCTGTGACCTTGCCTGCCCAACGTGTCAGTATTCAGGGCGTCGTGGTTGGGCAATTGCGTACTTACCTTGAGTGACGGGCATGAATGTCAGTATCTGGCCAAAGATGATTGCTTTGGTCGATATGAACTGCTTTTTTGCCGCGATTGAGCAACGAGATCATCATGCGTGGCGTGGTCAGGCTGTGGCTGTGACCAATGGCCGTCTTGGTAGCACGATCATTACCTGCTCATACGAAGCACGTGCCTTTGGTGTTCATACTGGTATGCGTTTGCGTGAAGCCAGGCAATATTGTCCTGGCTTGATTCAAGCGCCTTCCAGACCGCAGGTCTATGCGGCAACATCCACGGCTATCATGCATGCCTTGCAACAGATCACGCCGGATCTGGAAGTGTTCAGTGTCGATGAAGCCTTTCTGGATTTAACGCGGTGTCAGCAGTTATACCAAGGCCCCAGAGATATAGGCCAGCGTATCAAACAGCTGGTCAAACAGGCCTCGGGCGGTTTGTTGTGTTCGGTCGGAATCAGTGGTGATAAAACAACGGCCAAGTTTGCGGCTAAACGGCGAAAACCAGATGGTTTGACAATCATTCACCCTGAAGATGCCGCGCGAGTACTGGCGCCGTATCCAGTCACTGAACTCAGCGGTATCAATAAAGGCATTGCCAGTTTTTTGCGTCGATACGGTGTTGTGCTGTGTGGTGATATGCACAAGATCCCTATTTCGATTCTGGCTCAACGTTACGGTAATCCGGGACGCCGAATCTGGCTGATGGCACAGGGACTGGACCCGGACAAGGTACAGCCACAAAATCGTGCACCAAAATCTATCGGTCATGGCAAGGTGATGCCGCCGGAGACCAAAGACAAACGATTGATTCTGGTTTATTTGCAACATATGTCAGAGAAAGTGGCGGGGCGATTGCGTCAACACCAGATGCAGGCAGAATGGTTTTTTATCGGCATCAAAACCAGCAATGGCTGGTTAAAACAGACGCTGAGCAGTGGGTTTTATACTGATGACGGTCGACTAATCTACAAAATGTGTCGGCAGTTTATCCATCAGTGTTGGCAAGGTCAGGGCGTATGGCAGGTGCAAGTCACTGCCCTATCACCCAGACAGGGTCAGCAATATGATTTGTTTATGAATTTTGACGAACAGCGGGCACGCCATGAAATCAATGAAGCGATCGATAGTATTAATCAGCGCTTTGGTGAGTTTGCCGTTGCCCCGGCTAGTTTGCTGGAGCGCTCCGAAATGCCCAATGTGATTGCCCCTGCCTGGCAGCCTTCCGGACATCGAAAAACGGTTTAGTTACAGGATGAACTTTTTTGCGTGCAACAGCGGCCAATTTAAATATCCTATATTTCTAGGATTAATATTCGTTTTTAGCATTATTCAATTATATATCCTAGAAAAATAGGACTATTCAAATATTCATGTGTTGCGACTATAATAATCCTAAATTAAAAGGATTAAATGTATGGCAAAGCGCATTGTGCTCTCAGATAAACCAGAAACAGACTTAGCCACAGACCCAAAATTACTTGGAGCAGCGGTACGTTTTGTCCGAACATCCGCGGGCTTAACCATTGAAGATGCGGCGGCACTCGCGGGTGTTTCCAAGCAAACATTAAACGATCTGGAAAGAGCAAAACCGGGGACGCGAATGGAGACCATGTTCAAAGTCATGGAAAGCCTTGGCATCAAACTCAAAATTGAATTACCTGGGCTGTGAGCATGGTTTCATTACCGATTACATTCAATGATGAACCTGTCGGCACCATCGGTGTGCGTGATCATGAGTTTTTTGTCGAATACGATGAGCGCTGGCTTCAGACAGGCTTCGCACTGTCTCCCCATATTCCACTTGATGGCAGTGCCCGACCACTTTCTATCGAATATTTTCTGAGTAACTTGTTTCCTGAAGGCGATCAGCTGGACGTGCTGTTGCGTAGTATGCAAATCCGCAAAAGCAACATGATGGCAATACTCTCAGTGATTGGCATGGATGCCCCTGGAGCAATGGCTTATGGCGCGGAGCATGTTGGTGAAAATCATTTACGGCGCGTCACCAGTGAAGAACTCGCAGCTAAGCTTGATAGCGGCGATCCAGCACAAATCCTTGTCTGGGATGGTAAATACCGTTTGAGCCTGGCCGGTGTTCAGATGAAATTGAACATTGTGCTAGCGGAAGATAATTTTTTTCTGGCGGATGGCAGCCTGGCAAGTACGCATCTATTGAAGTTTGCCAAACCTCAACATCGCTACCTGATAGTCAATGAGTTTGTTTGCATGCGTCTTGCTCAGGCCGTGGGACTTGAAGTTGCCGAGGTCGAGTGTCTGCAATTCGGTGCACATCGATCATTAATGGTCAGACGATTTGACCGGGAACTCGCAGATGGCACACTGACCGGTCAGCAGCGCAGGCTTCATGTGATTGATGGTTGCCAGTTGCTGGATCTGCCACCGCAATACAAATATGAGCAGATTCATGGTGTGGGCAGAGATGTAAGACATATTCGTGATGGTGCAAGCATTCCATTGTTGTTTGAGGCCATTAATAAGAGCCTGATACCGGCTAAGGCAAGAATGCAGTTGCTCGACATGATTCTATTTAATTTGATTATCGGTAACAGCGATGCGCACGGCAAAAATGTGAGTTTCAGGCTGATAGGACTGGTTTTCAGATGGCGCCTTTATATGATCTGGTGTCAGTGTGTTTTGAAGCCAGACAAACCACGGATATTGACGATAATCTGGCAATGGCCATTGGTGATGAGTTCGATGCAGATAAAATCACCGCCTACCATTTGATCACGATGGCTGATGAGGTTGGCATAGACCGGAATCTGCTCAAACGTCGACTGGCTTTGATGTGTGGCAAAGTGAAAAAGCTGGCAGGTCTGTTGAGTTTTGATGGCTTGACCGAGGCCGAACAAGACTACGCCAACGCACTCATTGCTTTCATCCTGAAACGTAATGACTGGTTTGAGCAGCAAGTGGCCGAGTTTAAGCCAGTGATCGCGAGTCTTTAGCAGCAATCGCTGCGCGACCGGTTTTGTGTTCAAGCACAACTCTAAGCAGAGTTATTTGAGGATCTGGCTGTAAAGACGTGTATGACTGGTATTGCCACCTTGGTCGCTGGCTGCTTGTTGATGTTTAAGCGTTTCGGACAGTTGATCCAGCACACCAAAATCATCTTCCTGTGCTGGAGTATAGGTTGTGTGGCCAATGCTGACCGTGACTTGCCCTGACGGGGTTTGCGGTGAGGTCAGCGCTAATGCTTGAATAGCCTGGTGAATACGTTGTGCCATCAGGCCGGCTTCTTTGAAGCTAAGCTCGGTGGTCATTAACAGTATTTTGTTGCGACCAAAACGTGTCAGAGCATCTGTTTTCCTGTGAAACAATTGCCCGAGCGTTTCGAACACCTGATGTGAGATGCTGGCTTTGTCGGTCAGATTGTTGAAATGATCAATGTCGATGACAAAGAGACTGAGCGAGTACTGTGCCTTTTGCGCGTTTTGCCAGTGTGATGCCAGCAACTCGATAAACGCTGATTGCGTCACCACACCATGGTGTGGTGACAGATTCTCAGTATCGCTGCGTCTGCTCATGATTGGATAGTGATGACGGCTAAAATTTATTTAAAATCACGCTGATAGTAATAATTGGTAGCGTCAACAAAACCTCCGATACTGCCGCAGTCAAAGCGCTGGCCTTTGAATTTAACGGCCAGTACTTTTTTATCCTGTGCCATCGCTTTAAGCGCATCGGTGATCTGTACTTCACCATTGGCACCAGGCGGGGTGTTGCGAATGTACTCAAAAATGTCGGGTGTCAGCACATACCGGCCAATGACGGCCAGATTGCTAGGGGCATCTTTGGGAGCTGGTTTTTCAACCATGTCGGTGATGCGATAAACGCCGGGCTCGATTTCGTCACCGGAAATTACACCGTAACTGCTGGTATTTTCAGGTGGGACTTCTTCGATAGCGATAATCGTACAGTGGTGTTGGTTGTACAAGTCGACCAGCTGTGACAGGGCTCTGCGTGACTTTGCTTCGACAGGCGCAGCACAGAGATCATCTGCCAGAATGACTGCGAAGGGCTCATCGCCAATCATGGGTTCGCCGGTCAAAATGGCGTGGCCGAGACCCAGCATTTCACGTTGGCGAATAAACATAAAATCACAGCTATCCATCAGTTTACGAATATCTTGCAGGTGTGCTTCCTTGCTGGTGCCTTTAATTTGATGTTCAAGCTCATAGCTGGTGTCAAAATGATCGGCAATCGCCCGTTTTCCCCGACCAGTAATAAAGCCTACTTGCGTCAAACCGGCTTCCAGCGCTTCTTCAACACCATATTGAATCAATGGTTTATTAACGATGGGCAACATTTCCTTGGGCATTGCCTTGGTGGCTGGCAAAAAGCGAGTGCCGTAACCGGCGACTGGAAAGAGACATTTGCGAAGCGGGGCGTTCCTTGACATAAGTGCTTTATCCTCAATCTGTGTTCAATCGTTAAATATTCTGGTCTGTTTATTTTTCACGGCTGTGCTTGCAGCCACTGAAAGATAAGCAGACCCTATGTGAATATCATTAAATTATCATGACTACCCGTTAAAATCAGCTAGCGATTGCTTAACCAGAGCACCTGATAAGGTGAGAGTTCAATGGTTTCGGTCATGGGTTCAAGTACGTCACCGGACACCAGATCGTGCCAGTTATCGGTCAACACCAGGTTCAGATCAGCCACTCGTAAAGCATGAGGCTGATTGTGAACGTTGAAAATGCAGAAAATACTCTGTCGGCGATCCATGCTCTGCCGCCAGAAGCCAAATAAATGTTCGCCAAGTTGCAATGTGAATTGCGTGGCATTGGGATGAAAGGCGGGTTGGCGTTGCCTGAGTTCGATCAGGCTGCGTAACTGACGAAACACTTGTGAGTTTGCTGACTGCGGCGCTGCCAGCGTTGCTTCCAATGTTTCCATCTGCCACTGGTGGCGGTTAATCGCCCGGCTGTGACCGGTCTGTTGCAAACGTTCATAGTCATTGCCTGTTGCCAGCAGGCTATGAATATAAAATGCCGGTATGCCTTCCAGTGCCATCATGATTGCATGTGCGCAGAGAAAGCGTGGAATTTGCCATTGATCCGGCCCGGCAATCGTGCCTTGCAAAGCATCAAACAGGGCAATGTTGATTTCATAAGGCTTTTTAATGCCATTTTCTGCGGCTCGCCAGGATATTTCGCCGCCGAACCCCTGCATGGTGGTGATCAGCGCCGCAATCTCAGAGTCACTCAGCAAGCCTTCAGCCGGTCGCAGGCCAATACCATCATGCGAGGCGATAAAGTTAAAGTAAGCGGTGCCATTTTGTGCGGGAGGCATGCTCATTAACCACTGTCTTAAATAACCGCAATTGCCGGTGATCATGGTGTTGAGCAATAACGGCGGCAATGAGAAGTTATACACCCAGTGCGCCTCGTTGGCATTACCAAAATAACTCAGGTTTTCACGATTGGGGATGTTGGTTTCGGTAATGATGATGGCGTCAGATTGCGCCTGTTCGACCAATAATCGCAGCAGCCGAACCACCTCATGAGTTTCTGGCAAATTCAAACAGCTGGTGCCGGGTTGTTTCCACAAAAAAGCCACGGCATCCAGGCGAAACAGCCGCACGCCCTGATCCAGATAGAAGCGAATAATTCGCACGAAGGTTTTTAAAACCTCCGGGTTACGAAAATCGAAATCTACCTGTTCATGACTGAAGGTACACCAGACATGTTGCAGTCCATGGGCTGTTTCAGTGGGTCTGAGCAGAGGTGATGTGCGAGGTCGAACCACATCACTGATTGGCGCGTTGGCATGGCTGGTGTAGAAAAAATCGTGTCCTTCACCTTCACCAGCCATAAAGTTGGCAAACCACTGGCTGCTGCTGGAGCCATGATTGATCACCAGATCAGCCATCACTTTATACTGGCCGGCAATCTCCTGAATGTGGGTCCAGTCGCCCAGTTCAGGGTTCACCTGAAAATAATCCTTAACAGCAAAACCATCATCGGAACAGAAGGGGAAGAATGGCAAGATATGCACGATATTGATGCATTCGTGTAGATGCTGATCAAGAAACTGTTTGAGATTTTGCAGAGGCAGTTGCTCAGTGCTCAGCAAGTTATTGCCATAGCAAATCACTGCAATATCGGCCTGATCCCATTTGTTCTGATAGGGCGTCATCGGCCGGGTATCGTCGGGCAGTCGCATCAGCTCGATCAGTTGTTCAAGCAAGTGTGCATAGCCATCGTCATCCAGACTGTCTTTGTAGATGCTATGCAAATGATGCAGCACCGCTTGCCGCACCGGATTCTGTTCAGCCATGTTGGGCATCCTGTGCTTGGAAGTCACGATGATCGGCTTCTACGGCCTCATAAAGGCGTTCAAAAATATCTGGCAAGGCGCTTTGCACACGATTCCAGCTGGGGATAAATGGCGTTTCCATCGGGTTTTCCAGAAACATCTGCCCCGCATCCATAATGTTTTTGGCAAACATTTCAACCGAGGCTTCTTCTTGGTGAATATCAAACTGCAGACCGTTCATAATCGCGTCATTTCGATAGGTTTCGACAAAATCCAGTGCAATGCGATAGTAGGTGGCTTTGAGGGTGCGGAATGATTCGGCGTTAAAAACCGTGCCCTTGGTGGCCAGTTTTCTGAATAAGGCCTTGGAAATATCAATCGACATTTTGGACAATCCGGCTTGCTGATCATCCAGTGACAGTTCCTGATGCTTATGATCATAAATGTCAGCAATATCAACCTGACACAGGCGATTATTGGCAAAATTACGGTGCATTTCCGACAACACGCCAATTTCCAGTCCCCAGTCACTGGGAATTCGAATATCACTGAGTACATCTCGCCGGAATGAAAACTCGCCAGCCAGTGGGTAGCGATAACTATCCATATAGTCCAGATAATCGCTGTGGCCAAGGACTGACTTAAGTGCACGAATCAGTGGTGTCACCAATAAGCGATTGACTCGACCATTGAGTTTGCCGCCTGCCACACGGGCATAAAAGCCTTTGCAGAACTCGTAATTAAAGGTTGGGTTAGCGACCGGATAAATCAGCCGTGCCAACATTTCACTGGTATAGGTTGTGATGTCGCAGTCATGTAAAGCGACCGATTCAGCTTTGCCTGAAGCCAGAATGTAACCCATGCAATACCAGACATTTCGACCCTTTCCTGCCTCTTTGGGGGCCAGATTCAGGGCTTGTAGTTCTTCATCTATAGCGCGCAGTCTCGGGCCATCATTCCAGAGCACCCGGTGGTTTTGCGGCAGTTCGGAGAAAAATTGCAACGCATGTCGATACTGGGTTTCATCAGCCCGATCCAGCCCGATGACAATCTCAGACAGATAAGGCACTGATTTAAGTTCACGAATGATTTTGGGAAGCGCCTCGCCTTGTAATTCAGAATATAACGAGGGTAACAGCAAGCCCATTGGGCGACGTTTGCTGAATTGAGTCAGATCCTGTTCCAAATCGGCCAGATGCCGGTGTGTCAGGTTATGCAGGGTCGTAATAATGCCGTTCTGATAAAAATCAGCCATCGGGAGTCTCCTCGTTGAGATTTACTTGAATATCATTGGACACAACAATGTCCCGGACACCTTGTGACCAGCCTCTGGGTCCGGTGTCCTTTGAAATATAAACGCCATATTGACGATGCAGCTCTGGCAGACCATGCACCGGTGAGCGAATCAGCAATGCCAGATCCGCCTGTTCCAGCATGGCGCAGTCATTCTGGCTATCACCGGCAGCCAGACTGATAAATCGTTGTTCAGGATCATTGCGTCGAAACTCTGAAACCAGCCATTGCAGGGCTTTACCTTTGTCACAATCACCGGAAACATGCATGAATCGACCGCCATGCAACACACGTGCACCTTGCTGTTCGAGGGCTTCGATAAATTGTTTTTGTCGACCCGGACTGCCATGCCAGGCCACAGGCTCGCCATAACCACGTCGGGCGGCTCTGGCGGCGGCATGAACATTCAGCCCGGTCATGGCAATGATGCCGTCGATGCCGGCTTCAGCAAAAGTGGTGAAGTCAGTAGCGAAATCATCGCTGATAGATTTGATCAGTTGTTGCCAGTGACTGCGAGGTTCAACAAATTGTTTAACCCAGTAGCCACCAATGGTGGTGACATCCTCGGGTGGCTGTGCAAAATAACCAACGGGAATAAACACCGCAGCACCGTTTTCGACGATAAAGGGATGCTGGTTACTCAAACTGTCACGCAATAGCTCAATCTCAGCCTGTGTTTTGCTGCTGACCGGAATTACCGGAACAGCCTGGTTTTCCAGCCGGCTCAGCAGTTCATCAGCTTCATCGTGTCGATAATTGTGATGATCCAGCAATGAACCATCCAGATCGGTAAAAATCAACAGCTGCGGCGCGGTCTTCAACCCTTGGCGCGGCTGTTCGGTCATCTGAATGATGTTGCGGTCTTGGTCAAGTTCGATGAGATAATCCATCTTTTGCGGCAAACTGCTCATACAATGCTCACTGATACGTTGATAGTGTTGAATAAATCGGCGCATTTGCTGTGGGTTCATTACGCCTGAATGACGGGAAACTTCATCAGCAAGGGCCATGCGTAACTTGTCTTCCTGCTCCATACGCCAGTCAAATACGCAGGAGAAATCAGGCGCTTTCAGCATCACCCAGACATCGATGCAGTCAAATAAAGCCGGATAGTTAAGTTTGAGTTGCTGATTCACATAGTTACGCCAAGTGGCGTCGGCATCTTCATCAGCTTCGAGTGTATTCACAGGTGATTGCAACTGTGTGTCAGTCTGTGCCGAAGCACCCAGACACCAGCCTTCAATCACCACCACGTCGAGAGGTGTTTGCAGTTGTGTCCATTTGTCCTGCAAGAAGCGGTCATCTGTGGCCTTGTTAAATCTGGGAACAGACACCAGTCCCTGATGTTGTGTCAAAGCTCGCAAGGTATCTACCGCCAGTCTGACATCATGAGTCCCAGGCACACCCCGAGTCATCAGCAGGGGATGCACAGTCCTGGCAAGCCGCTCTCGCGCAGCCTTGGTCAAATAAAAATCATCCAGTGATATATCGACCGCTGATTTCTGATAGAACGACTTGAACAACATCACCAGCACAGACGCCAGCGTAGTTTTGCCCGAGCCTTGTGCACCATGAATACCAATCACAAATGGACGTTTTGCACTGTTATGGTGCGAAATTATCGCTTCTGCAAGCGGTGCAAAGTATTGTTCGATGACCGCTGAATAACTGGCGGGTAATTGGTTTTGCACGACAAATTGTTGGATGGCGCTGTCATTGCGGACCATAAAAATAAAAACCTGAAAACAAACTCCGAGGGGGTAACGCAATTATCGTACCGGTCACTGAAAAACCACGCGATCTTTCGGGAAATAGTGCCGCAAAAAAACGGGAATTTGGCAGGAATCCTATACCGCACAAGCCTTTATCTAAACTGGGACAAACAGACCAGCTGGAATATCCAATTCATAGACAATGACTGTGAGTTGTCTGCATAGATGCTGGGATGAGGCAAAAAAAAAAGGGCAAACCCGGAGGTTTGCCCAAAGTCTTGGTATCAAGACGAGAGAGAGAACAACACGCAACATTAAATCGCAAACAGGTACTTGCACTATTGATGCCAATATTATTTATTCATTTATAAACAATGATATAGGGTGTTTATGGCCAAGAGTAGGTGATTATATAGATAAGCAACTGCACCAAAGGGCTGCGCTTTGAACAGTGGTTTGCACTGAATCAGCACGTCAAATCAGAGATACACAAGTTGGGGGCTTATTTCACAGAGGCAAAAAAGGGCAAATCCGAAGATTTGCCCAAGGCTCAGCACGCAGACGAGAGAGAACAACATGCAACTGAATGTACAGATATGATTTAGCAGGAATGATGCCAATATTTATTTTTCAATCAAAAACAATGGTTTAGTGTGTTTTGCGTTGATTTGAAATGATTTTTATGGGGAATCCTGCACCAAAACAAACGTTCTCTTGGTGCAGCTGCACTGGTATCGCGCGTTTTGGCAAACAGGAATATTTTGTCTGCTGGACGTGTCAATAGCCTAATGAAAGCAAAGCACTTATTAATACAACATTTACTGATTTGGGTTTTGATGTCGCCGCTGACAGTTGTCGTGGCCGTTGAAGATGATTTTGTAATCAAGCAACTGACAAATGATTGTTTTCAGGAATGGCAAACGCGTGACTGGCGACTGGGTGAAGATGCTGCCCGAGTCGCTGATATGCCCAGCTATGTCGAAGCCATCAAGCGAATCTGTGGAGCCAGTGCTGAGTTGTTCGTAGAAGGATATCCCGTTTCGCCTTTCATTCATCAATCTCAGCGAGTCATTTTGCCGTTCATTTTTTCGGGACAAAATGCCGATGTTCGCCAGTGGCTGTTAAATGCAACTACTGACGACTGAATCGTCTGTGGTACTTGGCAGAAACCGGGGCAGGGGTGATAGCATTGTCCGCTTGAATGTGGCTGTTGCCTGCTGATGATCGTGTGTCTCACAGAAAACATGCATTGATCTGCTCGTTATGTGAGCATCCATTTAAGGAATGAATATGCACAAAGTCTTCGGGTTGCTGTGTGTTTTGCTGTTGTCAGGACTTGCTGGTTGTCACCAGTCGTCAAGCAACGGCGAAGCCTCACTGTTTCGGGGTGATTTGTTTCGCACCGGATATTTTGTCAGTCATGGCCCGGTTCAACTCGACAAACAAGCGCTGGTCTGGCGTTTTGAAGGCGATCAGGGACTGGCATCTTCTCCTGTTGTGAATGCCGGCGTTGTTTTTGCCGGGGCTTATGAAGGCGACGTCTATGCCATTGATGCCCGTTCAGGTGACTTGCTTTGGCAATTTGCAACCGGTGCCGGTGTATTTGCCAGCCCTGCGGTGACGGCTACCAGTGTCTATATAGGCAGTGACGATAGTTTTGTCTATGCACTCGATATCAGCACCGGTGCACAACGCTGGCGATATAAAACCAACGATAAAGTATTTTCATCTCCACTGGTTTATGGTGGCACGGTCTATGTGGGTAGCTTGATGGCAATATGTATGCACTGAGTGAATCGACAGGCCGTGAACTCTGGCATTTTGAAACAGGTGCGGCAGTGGATTCATCGCCAGCGGTTGTGGATGGTGTGATTTATTTCGGTAGTGATGATGGCTATTTCTACGCACTGGACAGCATTCAAGGCAAATTACGCTGGAAGTTTGAAACCGGCGCTGCAATTGATGCCGCACCCGCAATTCACAATGATCAGATCCTGATCGCCGATGAAGCAGGAAAACTCACGGCGTTATCCCTTGAACAAGGTGAACTGCAATGGCAGATTCAAGTGACGGGACAGCTATTTGCCTCGCCTGCAGTATTTGATGAGCAGGTGGTCATCGCCTCGACCAGTGGCGAAATCCACGCTATCGAATTGGAGACCGGACAAGTCATCTGGCAACGAGATTTGGGCAGTGCGATTTTTTCATCGCCCGCGATTGCTGACGATATGGTCTATGCCGGCACCATGAGCGGACAATTGCATAACCTGAGTTTGCAAGATGGCGCTTTGCTCTCAAGTTTTGATGCTGGCTGGCCGATTGTGGCATCGCCGTTCCTGGCGGAAGGTGTCTTGTATTTCAACACTGACGATGGTGAGCTGTTTGCCTTGCGTTGAGCAAGTCCAAGGCCACATGGAACAAGATGCGTGATGACTGAAACTCAAGCCAATAACCCATTACACGGGCTTACCCTGGAAAAAATTCTGACCAGACTGTATGAGCATTACGGCTGGCAGGGCTTGCACGAAAAAATCAATATCAACTGCTTCAGTCATGAGCCATCCATCAAGTCATCGCTCAAGTTCCTGCGCAAGACACAATGGGCCCGGGATAAAGTTGAGGCCTTATATATAAGTACATTTGTTAAGCCTCAATAAATAAGCGTTGTGCATGAGCTGACCATGTCCCATCCATCAAGTTATCAATGAAAACCTTACTCAGCGGTCTGGCGATCGCCATCACCTTTTTTGCTTTTATTCCCTATATCAAATCGATCATCAGTGGCCATACCCGGCCGCATGTGTTTTCCTGGATTATCTGGGGCAGCACCACGCTGATTGTGTTTTTTGCACAACTGCAAGATGGGGCTGGCATAGGTGCCTGGCCGATTGGTGTTTCAGGTGTCATTACCTTGCTGGTGGCCTGGCTGGCCTATCGATACCGGGCCGATTACAGCATTACCCGAACCGATCAAATCTTCATGCTCATGGCCATACTGTCATTGCCGTTGTGGTATTTCACGGCCAATCCATTGTGGGCGGTGATCCTGCTGACCTTTGTTGACCTGCTGGGCTTTGGCCCGACCTTTAGAAAAGCCTTCTACCTGCCATATCAGGAAAACATCGGCTTTTTCAGTTTGTTTGCCCTGAGAAATCTGCTGGTTGTACTGGCGCTTGAACATTATTCCGTGACCACAACCCTGTTTCCTGCCGCCACTGGATTCGCCTGTGTTTTGCTGATAATGCTGATTGTGCAACGCCGATATTCATTCAGTCGTTAAACACCTGATAGCTCGACAACAGGTCAGCATTGATTTAGTGTCCCAAAGACCCCTCAGGTTTAAGGACATTGGCGATGGATTTTGCCCATATCTACGAGCTACACAAGTTACTCAAAGGAAGACGGTATCCCATACCGCTGGACGAGATCCTGCACAAACTTGAGTGCAGCAGATCAACCTTTCACCGTATCCGTGAGCATATGTCCGACTATCTGGGAGCACCCATCACCAACCAGCGAGGTGAGGGTTATATCTACGATTTGAAATCGGATGAAAGCTACGAATTGCCGGGCCTCTGGTTTAGCGCCAAAGAGATTATCTCCCTCGCATTACTCGAACAACTTAGCGAAACGCTGCAACCCGATGTCGTCAAACAACTGCTACAACCCGTTTCCGAACGTCTGCATCAACTGCTTGACAAGCAACATATCAGTCAACATGACTGGCAAAGCCGCATCAAAGTCGCCAGCCAGTGGCAACGCATCTGCGAACCAGAACACTTTATCAACGTGGCTCACGCCCTGTTGAAAAGGCAACAACTGGAAATCGACTATTGGCAATGGCAAACCGACAGCACCGAAACACGCATCATCAGCCCGCAACGCCTCGTTTACTACCGTGATAACTGGTATCTGGATGCCTGGTGCCATAAACGTGAAGCCCTGCGGACATTCTCTGTAGATGCCATCCACCAAAGCAAAAAAACATCTGAAATCGCCAAAGATATCGATCCAGACCAACTCAATGCCCACGTAATGCCCGGTTACGGGATTTTTGCAGGTGATGTCACGGGCATAGCAGAACTCAAGTTTTCCAAAGCCATCTCCAAACGCACCAGCCGGGAAAGCTGGCACCCGGACCAACAAGCTAACTGGACCGAACAAGGCGAATATCTGCTATCTGTTCCATACAGCGACCCCCGTGAACTTATCCGCGACATCCTGCGCTTCGGCAGCGATATTGAAGTCATCAAGCCAGAATCACTTCGTGAAGAAATCAAAAATGAATTGCAAAAAACATTAAAAAAATATTGTTGAGTGTCAGGTTTTGGGACTTAAGGATGAGAGGATGGGTATGTACAACAGGGGAATGAGTCGAAGATGACCGAAATACCAAGCTATTTTCGTTATTGGGGTAAGGCCAGAAAAGATCCTGAACAGTCGGGGCCTGACTTTCATTTGCTGCCATACCATTGTTTGGATGTGGCCGCGGTAGCAGATATGTGGTGGACTCAAAGTTCAGCGATAAAGAATGCTTTTATACAGCTTTCTGGGCTAGACGAAACTCGAATTAAGGCTTGGGTCTTATTTTTTGTTGCATTGCATGACTATGGGAAATGGGATCTGCGTTTTCAGCGCAAAGCTCCGATGGTATGGGATGCGGTGAACCCAGACTTAGCAGTATTTGACTTGCCTCTCTCAGAGCATGAGATTAAAACCTATTTTCATGGTCCGGAAGGCTTGGCTTGGTTTTATCGAGATAATGAGAATCGCTTTTCAACCAGCGATTGGATGGATAAAGGCTCTGAGGATTGGACACATTGGTGTGGTTGGTTAGCCGCTGTTGCGGGTCATCATGGACACATACCGAAGTCTCAACCTGATGAGGCTGGCTTACCGATTCGATGTCAGGACGCAGAACCTCTACTAAAAGCAGCACGCCTGGCGTGGCTGGAAGAACTTGAAACACTATATCTGCAACCAGCCGGACTAAGTCTAGCGGACAATCCGCCGGAATTAGATGAGCGAAGCCAAATTATGTTGGCAGGCTTTTGTTCAGTCTGTGATTGGTTGGGCTCGTCGGATTTCTTTCCGTATGTGTCTGAGTATCCAAAGCCACAAAAAACACTTAAGGACTGGTATGAGCATCGTTTTAAATATGCCGAGAAATCATTAATTGCCGCGGGGGTTCTATCTCATACCCAGCCGAAACCATCGATAGAAAAACTACTAGGTGCAGGTCAGTTGCCAAGACAAATTCAATGCTTAGTTGATGATTTGCCGTTAACGCAAAGCCTGACGCTAATCGAGGCATCTACCGGCTCTGGTAAAACAGAGGCCGCTCTGGCTTATGCCTGGAAACTGCTGAACCAAGGGTTAGCAGATAGTATTGTTTTCGCCTTACCTACTCAGGCGACGGCTAATGCTATGTTCGCACGATTGGAAAGAGCGGCGGAGACGATTTTTCGGCAGGAAACTAACTTGGTGTTAGCGCATGGCAAAGCTAGATATCAAGAATTATTTAAAAGCATGAAACAAATTGGAAAACGGCAAATCCTGCAAGGTAAAGAAGAGGCCTGGGTTCAGTGTGGAGAATGGTTGGCGCAAAGCCGAAAGCGCGTGTTTCTTGGGCAGATTGGTGTGTGTACCGTCGACCAGGTGTTGGTATCAGTACTGCCGGTTAAGCATAAATTTGTGCGAGGTTTCGGTATCGGGCGCAGTGTTTTAATCGTGGATGAAGTACACGCTTATGACAGTTACATGTATGGCTTGCTTACTGGAGTATTGCAACAACAAAGAGCTTCAGGAGGTAGTGCCGTATTATTATCGGCCACTCTACCTGCCCATCAAAAACAAGCACTGGCTGATGCCTGGCAATGTCAATTAGATGAGACTGTTAACCACTATCCACTCATCACCCATTGTCAGCAGAATCAAGTGAAGACTTTCGATCTTGAACATTTGCCTGAACCCCAACCAGAAAAGCAGTTCGTTAGTATTGAGTTAATTAAGGACGAATCATTATTACCAAATGAGGAATTATTGCGGCGAATAATGGAGGCTGTGTCCAAGGGTGCGCAGGTATGCCTGGTTTGTAATCTAGTAGATGTGGCACAAAAGATTTACCGCATACTCTCTGAGCGAATGGATGAATACCCTGGTATTAATCAAGACCAAATCAGCTTGTTTCATTCGCGATTTACCTTTACCGATCGCCAACAAAAAGAGCAATCAGTGCTGGATACCTTTGGTGTAAAACCCAAACCGGAAAATGCCCGCGATAAGGGTCATGTGCTAATAGCTACGCAGGTTGTCGAGCAATCATTGGATGTCGATTTCGACTGGTTGTTAACGCAATTATGTCCAGTCGATTTGCTATTCCAGAGAATGGGGCGCTTACACCGTCATTCGAGAAAACGTCCTATTGGTTTTGAGCAACGACTGTGCACGATATTGGTACCTGACTCTTTGGATTATCAATTACATGAGCTTATATATGGTAATAGCCGGGTACTATGGCGCACGCATCAATTGCTGGAAAAAACGGTTCAGCAAGGTGGACAGATCGAATTTCCAACCGCCTACCGGGCCTGGATAGAACCTGTGTATCAGGAAGACGAGTGGAATGATGAGCCTGAAATTGTCAAAGCAAGTTATGAAAAATTCTCAGAAAACGCGTTTGCTTCAAAATGCAATGCCAAGGCTTTAATGAACTCAGGTATGAATCCTTTGAATGATGACGACGCTAAAGTCAGTTTGTTAACTCGTGACGGGGAAATGAGTCTGAGCTTGGTGCCTTATGTCGTTAGTACCGATGGAAATCGTTGTTTATTAAATGGTCAGGCTGTGGATGAGATGGAAGAGGCCGAACGATTTGAGGCTATCAATCTCAATACCATTCCTGTACCTCACAGCTGGGGAAGAAAGTCTGGTCAACTGCCAGAGCCGGATAGCAATGGTTTGATTTGGCTGGAGATGCAAAAACAACATCGTGGCTATTGTGGTGAATTTGGAATTTGGCAGTATAGCTACTCAAGTCAGAATGGATTTCAACGAGTGGATAACGCCCCAAAGGAAATGAAATGAATTTATTAAAAGATGCCTGGATACCGGTTCAGCAAGCGGGGTTGATGGAAAAAATCACCTTGCAACAACTGCTCTGTAACGAAAAACAAGGCGAGTTGTGTCTGCCTCGTGATGATATGGAATTTGCTTGCCTGCAACTTCTGGTTGCCATCACGCAGGTATTGTTTCCCCCTGCCGATAAAGCGCAATTGGTACAACGTCTCAAGCAGCCGCTGACTCGAAGTGAGTATGATGATGGTTGTGAAGGTAAATTGGATTGGTTTGATCTTGATCATCCTGAAACGCCTTTTATGCAGTTCCGTGGTGTGAACGCAAAAGAATTAACCCCCATGGATAAGCTAATGGCGGGCGTGGCAGATGGCACCAATAAAACCTTTGTTAACCCTCAGGGATTGATCGAGGGACTGTGTGCAGGGTGTGTATCCATTGTTCTCTACAACACAGCTTATAACTGCCCGAGCATGGGCGGTGGTTTTAAATCTGGTATGCGTGGCAGTACACCCATTACTGTGTTGATTCGTGGTGACAATTTGAGTCAGACAGTGTGGCATAACGTACTGACAGCAGCGTCTTTAAAACGAGAAATGCCATGTTACGAGCCATCCGATATAACTCTTCCAAACTATATCGAAGGTTTGCGTAAAGACAGCAAGCTATCAGCAAGCACAATAGGATTAGCAAAAGGCTTATTCTGGCAGCCTGCACGCTTTGAGTTGGCACCGATTGAGGGTGAGGGGGTATGTAGTTGCTGTGGCCAAAATCTACCACTGTATACCGGGTTTAAAAAAGAAAAATTCAGTTACACCATTGAGGGTGTTTGGCCTCATCCGCTTTCGGCTAGAACTTTCACTATTAAAGCAGGGCAAAAGGAAGAGAAATTTCCATCCTTTACGACTTCGCAGCCAAGCTGGGTTCACCTAGCTAAATTGGTGGTAGATAAAGATAATGGCAAAGAAGGTTATCACCCGGCTCCTGTTATTACGCAATTAAAATCCTTTGGTGCCAAACGCCTGAACCTGATGGTGGGAGGTTATCGAAATAACCAGGCGACTGTTTTGGAGCGCCGCCATGAAATGTATAGCCTGGCAAGTGACTGGCAGGAAAACACAAGTTTAGTGGATGAGTTAATCACTCTGGCACAGGAATATAAAAAGGCACTGCGAAAAGCGCTGTATCTATTCGGCGAAGGCGTAAAAGACAGTTTTGCTGGTGCTGGTGTCAACCTGACAGACCAATACGAGGCGGTGTTTTACCAAAGTACCGAGCAACTTATACAAGATACTCTGGCTGAAATCAGTTATACGCAACCTTCTTCTGCATTAGATTCACTATCGTCTTCCCTAAAAGCACGAGTAACTCAACTCTTTGATCAAGCCATCTTCCCCTACCGACAAGAGCCCAAAATGCTTAAGGCGCTGGCTTCTTCTCGACGACTGTTAAACAAATACTTAAAAGACTTGGAACCACACGGAGGTAACCATGAGTAATGAAAAAGCGCCGGACTTTCTGGCGATTTATGAACAATATCAGGCATTGAAACCTGGCTCCCAGGCGGAGCTTCGCCGGGCGGTCAAACCTGCTGATCTTCTTGAGGTATCTGCGTTTTATCAATTGTTAAAAGGACATCAGGCTGATGGTCGGATGCAACGGCTGGTGTATTGCCTTCCCGTTATCAAACATCAGGCGGAAGGCTATGGCCTTGGACAGGCACTGGCAAAAGCCAATATCAGTGAAAAGCGCTTATTTATGGTGCTGCGTTCCGAGACGCCTAACGATTTGATTCAACTTCGGCGTCTATTAAAAATGGCTCAGCCAACACTGGATTGGCTAAAAGCCGCACCTACAATTTACTACTGGGGCGAAAGCAGTAAACGTAAATTGCTGGAAGATTACTTTTACTATCAAAACAACAGTGCTGCATAAGCGATTGAAAAATTAAGGATGAACCAATGAATAAGAATTTTATTAACTTTCACGTATTAATCTCTCACAGCCCGTCTTGTTTAAACCGAGATGATATGAATATGCAGAAGTCGGCGATGTTTGGTGGTAAACGTCGGGTTCGGGTTTCTAGCCAAAGCTTAAAGCGCACCATGCGTCAAGGTGATTACTATAAAGAGAATTTGGGGCAACCGTCGTTGCGAACAAGGGACTTGGCAAAAGTTCAATCTAGGTACGTTGAAGGGTTATCAGAGCGTTTCCCCGAAGACATTATTGTCAAAGCATTGGAGTGGATTTCTGGTAAAGAGGGGTTGCCCGATCTGTCGACCAAAGGGATTGCTGTTGCACCTTGGGCATTAGAAGAGGTAGCGTGCTTTTGCCAGGCTATTCAAGACGCGGGTGAAGAAATCGACTTGGCTAAATTGAAGAAACAGGTAGAAAAGGATGCTCAACCTTTTATTGCTGCTGCCAGTCAGTCTTTGGATATTGCCCTTTCGGGCCGTATGGCAACATCTGGTTTGATGACAAATGTGGATGGTGCTTTGGCTGTTGCGCATGCGATTACAACACATGCTGTTGATGCTGATATTGATTGGTTTACTGCTGTAGATGATTTGGTTCAGGAGGAAAAAGATCATCGTCGAATAGGTGCTTTGGAGGAAGGAAAAGGCGAACAAGGATCTGGCCACCTTGATACTCAGGAGTTTTCTTCCGGTGTGTTTTATCGCTATGCCAGCCTGAATATTACTCAATTACAGAAAAATCTGGGCGATGTATCACGTGAAAAGGCATTGGATATAGCAGCTCATGTATTGCACATGCTGGCAACCGAGGTGCCCAGTGCCAAACAACAAAGCTTCGCTGCACATAATCTGGCCGATCAGGCCTTGGTGTCATTTTCTGACCAGCCTATATCACTGGCGAATGCTTTTGAAAAACCAGTGAAAGCAGACCAACAAGGTGGCTTCAGAATGCCGTCTGCAAAAGAGCTGAATGACTACTGGGACAAAATTCATCGCGGCTATGGACTGGATGAGCGATGTGCTGAATTCTCGCTGGAACCTATTGAGCTGCCTGATGGCATGATTCGTAAGGAGTCATTGCCGGCGTTAGAGGAATGGGTTCGTAACGATGGCCCCGTTGAAAACAACGCATAAGGTATAGCCATGAAGGATTATTTGGTACTCAAACTGCAAGGTCCGTTGCAGGCATGGGGGCGGGAGAGTTTTGAAGGGTTAAGGCCATCTGAACTCTACCCTGGTCGAAGTGCTTTATTGGGATTGCTAGGTGCTTGTTTGGGTGTTGAGCGTGATGACCAAGCAGCACAATATCGTTTGGCAAGTTGCATTCATTTTGCTGTAAGAGTTGACCAGCAAGGGCAGAAATTAACTGACTACCACACGGTGAAAGATGCTCGCGTCGAATACAGTGGTTTAAAAAGTCACGAAACGATTCAGACATGGCGAGAATATTGGCAGGATGCGAAATACACAGTTGTTGCCTGGATGGATGATGATGCAAGAATAACCATAGATGAACTGGAGTGGGCGCTTAAAAACCCCAAATACACCCCAGTGTTGGGACGACGAAGTTGTCCACTTACCAGACCGCTATATGAGACAAAAGTGCTTGCCAAGACAGCGTTAGATGCATTGAGTCTGGTTGGCCCTGTGGGAGGAACGATTTATTCGGATGAAAACACTGAGGGTGCCAGACCATTGAAAACGCGTGATGTGCCCATTATTCAGCAACCGCGACAATTTGCCAGTCGGATGGTGTATATGAGTCGGGCAAAAGGAGATGCGCATGTACCTGAGTAAAGTGAAATTGAATTGGGCGCAGGCAAAAAATCCTTATGAACAACATCGTGCGTTATGGTTACTATTTCCTGACCGATCTGAAGATTCACGTGACTTTCTCTTTCGTGTAGAAAAGTACGTTAAAGGGCAAGGTGCCGATGTTATCGTTCAGTCACAATGGCAACCACAGCCTAGTGATGCTGTGGAGCTATTGGCGACCAGAGAGTTACATTTATCACTTCAAGCAGGTCAGCGATTGCGTTTTCGCCTGCGAGCTAACCCGATAAAATCCATTAAAGATGAACGCAAAGGTGAGCAAATAAAAAATGGCAGGCTCTACAAACGATCTGTTCGTGTCCCCTTGATTCATGAAGATCAACAAAAATCCTGGCTTGCGCGGAAACTGAGTGATGCTGTTCTGCTGCATACCGTTACTATTCAACCAGAATTGCCTTTGAATTTTCGTAAACAGAAAGAACAACGCAGTGGGAAGATTCAGCCTGTGTTATTTGAAGGAATATTTACAGTTAAAAGTCCAGAAGCATTGCTGAAACTGATGAACGAAGGCATCGGCCCAGCCAAGTCTTTTGGTTGTGGATTGCTATCTTTAGCAACTGCCTGATGTTAATTCGCCGACTATAAGTGCACATCAGAGCGGACACTCAGGGAGGAGTCATGAAAGCCAAGCTACAGGTATTGGAACAGGAAATATCGACCACTACCAAGGACGGTTTTGAATACATCTGTATTACCGATATTGCTCGTTACAAAAACAGTGATCGTACTGACGACCTGATTCGAAACTGGTTACGTAATCGCAACACCATTGAGTTCTTGGGAATATGGGAGCAGTTGAACAACCCGGATTTTAAACCCGTGGAATTCGACGGGTTTAAACAAGAAGCTGGATTAAACAGTTTCACGCTTACTCCCAAGCAGTGGATCGAGAAAACCGCAGCTATTGGCCTGATCTCTCGTCCTGGGCGCTATGGCGGTACTTACGCCCAAAAAGACATCGCTTTCGAGTTTGCTAGCTGGGTTTCGGTTGAGTTCAAGCTATACCTCATCATAGAGTTTCAGCGGTTAAAGGAGCAGGAGTTTCAGCAACTTGGCTGGGATATTCGCCGTAATCTTGCCAAAGTCAATTACCTGATTCATACCGATGCCATCAAGGAAAACCTGATACCGGACACGTTGACGCCACAACAGATTAATTATGTTTACGCCAATGAAGCTGATTTGCTCAACGTGGCACTGTTTGGCATGACAGCCAAGCAATGGCGTGAAGCAAATCCTCAAGCCAGTGGCAATATGCGTGATCATGCCAATGTGCATCAACTGGTGTGTCTGGCAAATCTGGAGGCATTAAATGCCCACTTCATTGAACTGGGCCAAAGTCAGACTGAAAGGCTAGTCAGTTTGAACGAGGTGGCGATTCGGCAAATGCGGATTCTAGTGTCGAACGAAAGCTCGTTGATGTTCCGGGGTGAAAACAAGAATGGCTGAGTCTTCGTCTTACCTTCCATTAAAACCCATCCCGATGAAAGATCGGGTTTCGATGATATTTCTTCAATATGGTCAGGTTGATGTCAAGGATGGTGCTTTCGTTCTGATAGATAAAAACGGTGTGCGCACACATATTCCGGTGGGTGGTATTGCCTGCATCATGCTGGAACCTGGTACGCGAGTTTCGCATGCAGCCGTTCGACTGGCTGCCCAGGTGGGTACCTTGTTGGTATGGGTCGGGGAGGCGGGTGTAAGGTTGTATGCTTCCGGTCAGCCTGGTGGCGCTCGTTCAGACCGTTTGCTTTATCAAGCCAAACTTGCACTGGAAGATGATTTACGGCTGAAAGTGGTCAGGAAAATGTATGAACTGCGTTTTGGCGAATCAGCACCACAGCGTCGCAGTATTGAACAGTTACGAGGGATAGAAGGCGCCAGGGTCCGAGCGACTTATCAACTGCTAGCAAAGCAATATGGTGTGAAATGGCATGGTCGACGTTATGACCCCAAAGACTGGCAGGCTGGGGACGTGGTTAATCAATGTATCAGTGCCGCAACTTCTTGCTTATACGGTATCACCGAGGCCGCTATTCTGGCAGCTGGCTATGCACCAGCAGTGGGATTTATTCACACCGGTAAGCCACTTTCTTTTGTCTACGATATTGCCGACATTTTTAAATTTGATACGGTAGTGCCACTGGCATTTCGAATTGCATCTCAACACCCAACGGAGCCAGACAAGCAAGTGAGGTTAGCCTGCCGCGATGTTTTTCGGGATCAAAAAACATTAGCTCGAATTATCCCGTTAATTGAAGAGGTTCTGTCTGCCGGTGGCATTTCTCCACCGAAGCCACCCAAAGAGTCCGTCCCACCGGCTATACCACCGGCTGAGAACCTTGGTGATGAAGGACATCGGAGTGATTAATACATTATGGCAATGACGGTAGTGGTAACAGAAACCGTGCCAGATCGTTTGAGAGGACGGCTAGCTATCTGGCTGTTACAAGTGCGGGCAGGCGTCTACGTGGGTGATGTTTCCAAGAAGATCAGAGAAATGATCTGGCAGCAATGTGAGACGTATTGTGATGAAGGCAATATCGTTATGGCGTGGGCTACTAATACGGAGTCTGGTTTTGATTTTCAAACCATAGGGAAAAACAGACGCCATCCTGTAGAGCTGGACGGTTTGAGGCTTGTTTCGTTTCTACCAGCCGAAGACAATACTGATCTTTAACAAAAAGAAAAATTTGTTGCATTTCAATTGGTAGAAAATAAATAGCAAAAATTTATTTGGTAAATCAATTGGATGCAACAAGAGTGTTCCCCACGACCGTGGGGATGAACCGAATATGGCTTTGCTGACACTATTGAAACCGCTGTGTTCCCCACGACCGTGGGGATGAACCGAGATGGCGGGCAAAGAGCTCAAGCTGGCAGACGTGTTCCCCACGACCGTGGGGATGAACCGTATGCATTCTCAAATTTGGCTGGTCTTAACATGTGTTCCCCACGACCGTGGGGATGAACCGGGTCAGCTCACCAGCAGAATTTATCTGAGCAGGTGTTCCCCACGACCGTGGGGATGAACCGTCAGGCGGTGTTGTAGCGGTACTGATGGTGATGTGTTCCCCACGACCGTGGGGATGAACCGTCACTGTTATAGAGAAACAGCCAGTGTATGAGGTGTTCCCCACGACCGTGGGGATGAACCGCCTTTGAACTCTGAGCATCAGATCGTCTTTGTGTGTTCCCCACGACCGTGGGGATGAACCGCATTAAGCGGCAGCTGATTATCTGCGATCCGCGTGTTCCCCACGACCGTGGGGATGAACCGGTCAGATTGGCTTCCTGGCCTGGGCGCGTAGCGTGTTCCCCACGACCGTGGGGATGAACCGCGGAATGCGTCCATTAAGATATTGATTTATTGGTGTTCCCCACGACCGTGGGGATGAACCGCCAAATGGCAATAATGGCACCGTCATAACAAGGTGTTCCCCACGACCGTGGGGATGAACCGGTGCCGCCGACTCAGGCGGAACCCACGTTGCAGTGTTCCCCACGACCGTGGGGATGAACCGCCAGTTTGAGTGCTACGCACTCAACATCACCTGTGTTCCCCACGACCGTGGGGATGAACCGGCTAGGCGTTACTGGGAGAGGTTAGCCAAGGTGTGTTCCCCACGACCGTGGGGATGAACCGGGCTGGCCGATGCACTGGGGGATGATTTGCCCGTGTTCCCCACGACCGTGGGGATGAACCGCTTTAAAAACTCTGCTTCCTGTTTCTGTTCTTGTGTTCCCCACGACCGTGGGGATGAACCGTGCGCCACAGGCGAGCGTGATGTGCATCGTAAGTGTTCCCCACGACCGTGGGGATGAACCGGCTTTGAGTAGTGATCCTGGTTCGCTGATGAAGTGTTCCCCACGACCGTGGGGATGAACCGTTCGGCTCAAAAGTTGTGGCTGTGCCGATTGAGTGTTCCCCACGACCGTGGGGATGAACCGGCAACGTCGCCTGAGAGAAAAACCGGAATCAAGTGTTCCCCACGACCGTGGGGATGAACCGTAATTGGGTGATTTCTGATTCTCTGCGTGAGTGTGTTCCCCACGACCGTGGGGATGAACCGGCACAGAACCGCGCACATCCTCATACCGTTCAGTGTTCCCCACGACCGTGGGGATGAACCGAATCAGGAGTTAATGTAATGCCTGGCGTTACTGTGTTCCCCACGACCGTGGGGATGAACCGCTGGCAGAACGCCTCCTGGATTTTTCGGTACTGTGTTCCCCACGACCGTGGGGATGAACCGGCTCGTGCCTTTGTTGTAACTTGTTTCAGTCTGTGTTCCCCACGACCGTGGGGATGAACCGCGGTCAGGGTGATCTGTTCGATGACTTTGACAGTGTTCCCCACGACCGTGGGGATGAACCGCGTTGGTGATATTCAATAGGATAAATGAAATTGTGTTCCCCACGACCGTGGGGATGAACCGGCGGGCCAGCGCCAGAGCAGGCGAAGCCAGAGGTGTTCCCCACGACCGTGGGGATGAACCGAAATTGAACTAAGGTTTAGAGTTAATGACAAAGTGTTCCCCACGACCGTGGGGATGAACCGGATTATTTGTTTTTGCCCAGCGAGTTGCCCAAGTGTTCCCCACGACCGTGGGGATGAACCGAACCACCAGAACCAGAAATGGAGCCTGAGCAAGTGTTCCCCACGACCGTGGGGATGAACCGCGCCTTATCAATCCGACTTGCACGAATATCACGTGTTCCCCACGACCGTGGGGATGAACCGAATGAACGGCAGTCAGCAGGCGAGTGGTTCATGTGTTCCCCACGACCGTGGGGATGAACCGAGAGTGCGAGCAACGTTTGTTCTGGAAAATGGGTGTTCCCCACGACCGTGGGGATGAACCGCCGTCAGCATTATGGCTGAGCGTATTTATGATGTGTTCCCCACGACCGTGGGGATGAACCGGACTGCTGGAGAATCCAGAGGATTACGCATCAGTGTTCCCCACGACCGTGGGGATGAACCGGTCAATCGCCAGGTGAACCCGAACGGCCTTGAGTGTTCCCCACGACCGTGGGGATGAACCGGGCACCTATACAGGGGTAACCGACATGACGCAGTGTTCCCCACGACCGTGGGGATGAACCGGTGTGCCATGAAGATGTGCGACCTGGACAGCTGTGTTCCCCACGACCGTGGGGATGAACCGAGATTGGGGGTCTTGACTACGAAACTTACCAGGTGTTCCCCACGACCGTGGGGATGAACCGCCACGCAGAATACCTGGCATTATTGAAAGACAGTGTTCCCCACGACCGTGGGGATGAACCGCACATCAGACGGTACGATTGAATGAACACGAAGTGTTCCCCACGACCGTGGGGATGAACCGAATCTACACTGAAATAATCGCCTGATGAATGTGTGTTCCCCACGACCGTGGGGATGAACCGAAGAAGAGTTGTCCTCGTATCAATTAGGAACAGTGTTCCCCACGACCGTGGGGATGAACCGTGTGGGGTTCATTTTATAGCCTTTGTGGGTTGGTGTTCCCCACGACCGTGGGGATGAACCGTAATAACAGGAGCAGTAGTGCCAATAGGAATAGTGTTCCCCACGACCGTGGGGATGAACCGGAACTGTTACAGGTAAATCACGAAACCCCTCCGTGTTCCCCACGACCGTGGGGATGAACCGCTGTTGGTGTCGAAGTCCAGTAAGCACAGTTTGTGTTCCCCACGACCGTGGGGATGAACCGCAGCCTGCAGCTTCGCCAGCACCTACCAGAACGTGTTCCCCACGACCGTGGGGATGAACCGCAGCTGGCAGCTTCCGAGACCTGCGGCCATTTGTGTTCCCCACGACCGTGGGGATGAACCGAACTCCCTCCGAGTCCCTGA
>NZ_APHR01000055.1 GCF_000349205.1 Methylophaga lonarensis MPL
GTTTGATGCATGCTGAATACCACGATCCGAGCATCAGCATCTAACTGACGAATTCTGTCCAGTGCCTTCAAACCGCTTTGTCCCGGCAGTGAAATATCCATGACCACAATATCGGGATGATGCTGGCGATACAGTTGATAGGCTTCGGCGCCATCGGCAGCCTCTGCAACGACCGTGAGTCTGGCTTGTTTTTGTAGTAACGCCCGGTAGCCTTCACGCACGATCGCATGGTCATCAACCAATAAAATACGGATGGGTGAGGAAGCCTCTTGACTCATGATGTTGTGTGCTCCAAAGCATGATTGATAGGCAGTTTGACATGAATCGACCAGCCGTGTTGTTGGCCTCTGGCGATCAGGATCTCTCCACCGAGGGCTGATACGCGCTCGCGAATGCCCAGCAGGCCAACACCTAGAGAGGGTTCAATGGGGGTGGCATTGTTATCACCATTGTCGTTGATGTTGATCTGCACTTGTTGTTCATTAACAGCGATATGCACTTCAGCCTGTGTCGCGTTGGCATGTTTGGCGATATTTGTCAGGCTTTCCTGAACGATCCGATACAGGTTGACCGGCAAAGGTTCAGGCAGCTGATCAATCATGGCATCGCAGTTCAGCAAGTATTGTGTGCCACCACCGCTGCGTTGATTCCAGCTTTTCACCAGTTTTTTCAAACTCTGTTGCAGGCCAATATCATCAATCTCGATGGGACGTAATCGGGTTTGCAGGTTTCTCAACGCAGTCATCATATGCTCGGTGATGTCCTGAATGCGTTCAAGCTCATCGAGCATGGCAGGGCAATCTTCGCGAGCCGTTTGACGAATTGATGCAGACACTGCGTTGATTCCTGACAAACACTGACCAAACTCATCATGTAATTCACGCGCGATGTAGCGATGTTCTTCTTCTTGTACATTAATAAGTTTAAGTGCTAATTCTTTGTTTTCATTTAATATATTTTGTTGGGACTCGGCCAGTGCGTTGATGGCATTACTGGTGCGGCGCCACTCTGCCACATCGAATCTTGGTAAGCGCTGAGCCAGATCCCCCTGACGCATTTTTTCAAGGCCTTTGACGATGTGTTTGGCGGGTCTGAGGATGCGACTGACCGTGACAAAAAACAGCATCGATAAAGCAAGCACCGTGATCATGGTGACGCCCATTAAACTCTGCAGGTTTTGCCAGGCACGCGATATTTCGGCCTGCTGATTGAGCGAGATAATGATCCTGCCGTAACTAAAGGCGTTGTAGACGACTTCGCGTTCAACCTCAAAGTGCGGGTTGAAGAGCTGTTGATACAACTGACCAAACCACAAAGGCCAGTCACGATTTTCCAGATCAACCTCCTGACACAGATTTCGCTGACGGCGACTGCTGATCGATTCAAAGCTGATACATGAACCGGGCAGGCCGTTGATACCTTGCCAAAGACGAATGTCCGGAAATGCCTCAGCGTGATCATAGCCTTGATGAATTCGCTTGATTTGCTGATACAGCTCACGATCAATGCGTTCGGCGGTGCTCACCGCTTCTTGTCTGGCGAGGTGATCGGTTTGATATACCACGTAACTGGCACTAGCCAGCAGGCAGATTAGGGTGATCAGTACGATCCTCAACAGCAGTGATAGTTGCAGATTCATTCAGTCAGACAGTTCATGGCGATGGCTCAAGTTTAGGCGCTGATGGAGTGCAAGCATAGCTTTGCTGCCTGTTCGGGAAATTTGCCCGACAAGCCCGGATGCGCTTTTATTCCCGCCCACATTGGTTACTATTGCTTCGGCCCCAAAACAACGGTGTCTACAAAAAAAATAATTTTGAGGAGAGAACAATGGAGATTTTACTGATTGGCGCGGTCGCAATGATTGCCGCTTTGATTCTGTCGGCCTGGCTGATGACTTTTGCCAGGTGGTTTCCCATCAAAGGTATTGATGGCGATTTTCTGGTGGATTACAAAACCATGATCCGCGCCCACATCGACTATGCGCTGATGGCGCTGTTTAGTCTGGGGTTTTACGGTTCAGCGGTGGGTGCGGGAATTGCCTTGCCTGTGATAGCCTGCTGGTGTGTCGCTATCGGCGGTTTTACCAATCCAACGATTTTTGTAGTCGCGGCATTCGATCCGGATTTCTGGAACAAGAAACGCTGGAAAATATTCTCGGCGGTGAGTTTTGTCATTACCACCGTAGGCTTCGTCTGGATTGCATACACGTTGCTGCAATTCTCGCTGGGGCGGTTGTTGGGTTAGAACACTTAAATTTAGAGGGTAAAGATAATGGCGGATTTGCAGCAACTTGAGACTGCACGCGAACATGCGCTGGCAATGGAAAAAGTCGTCAATCAGGTAGTGGTCGGGCAAGAGAAAGCGGTCAGATTGATTCTGATCGCCTTGCACTCGCGCGGACACGTTCTGCTTGAAGGTGGAGTGGGGGTTGGTAAAACCACTCTGTTGAGGACTTTTGCCAAAGCACTTGGCGGCGCATTTGGCCGGATCGAGGGTAGTGTCGATTTGATGCCGAATGACCTGCTCTATAGCGCCTGGGTTAATGCGGACGGAAAACCGGTCATTGATCCCGGTCCGCTGATTTCAAAAGGCGAAGAAACCGCTGTATTTTTCTTCAATGAAATCAACCGCGCACGTCCTCAGGTCCAGTCTCTGTTGCTGCGCGCCATGGCAGAAAGAAGTGTTGATGCCTTTGGCAAGGAATTTCGTTTCCCCCACATGGTGGTGTTCGCTGATAGAAATGCCGTCGAAAAAGAAGAAACTTTTGAGCTCAGTGCTGCGGCACGAGATCGTTTCTTGTTTGAAATCAATATCAGTCGCCCTGAAGAGGATGCCATTCGTCGCAAGCTGATTTTTGATCCTGCGTTTCATGACGTTGATGCATTGTTGGACAGTGTGACCGAGCCTTTGCTGGATTATCGCGATCTGAACGAGCTCGACAAACAGATACAGCAGGCAATTTTTGTGTCACCTGAAATTGAAAATTATGTGGTTCGTATCTGGGATGCCACCTGGCAGCCAGAAAAGCTGGATCTGCAATTACCGGATATTTTTGTTGAAGATCTGGTGGTGGCGGGTGCCAGTGTTCGTGGCATGTCTGCGATGGTCCGTGCAGCTAAAGTCTGCGCCTGGCTTGAGTCCAGAGATCATGTTTTACCGGAGGACATCCACACCGTGCTGCAAGCTGCATTGACGCACAGAGTGTTCTTGTCACCGGTGTACGAAGGCCGCCGTGAAAAGATCATGCCGCTGTTCCTGTCGGCGCTTCGTGATCATATTCCAACACCCTGATGGCTGATTCCATGTCACGACTGAATATTCAGCCGGAGGAGTTTACCTACCGGTTTCCACACAAGGTCTTTGGTCATGTGCCGGGGGCTCATAGTGGTACCTCATTGGGCAGTGGTGATCGCTTTGCAGGTTTTGCCGATTTGTTTGATTACGCTGACCCGCGTCGGCTCGATGTTCGGGCCAGTGTCAGAAATCAACTGGCTGATCCGCTGGCATCGGAACAACAGCGCTGGCTGGTGCGTCGTTACCAGCAACGTTCTGCCATTACGCTTTGGTTGCTGGCTGACATCACCCAGTCAATGGCAGTATCCGCTGTTGATCATGCCCGCTTGGCAAAACTGGCACATATGGTGGCGCATTCGGCGATTGGCTTTGGTGATCGTTTTGCCATGGCCAGCTTTGATAGTGAATGGCGGCAGGATGTCTCGATCATGCCGACTCGGCAACGCAGTGCACCGATGCTGGCCGCGGATATGTTGATGGCTGCCAATCCATCAAAAGTAGCTGGGGCAGAAGGCTTGTTTCACAGTGCTGATTTGGTGACCAGTTCACATGCGATGGTATTTCTGGCATCTGATTTCTGCTTTGATATCGAACTGCTGGATCGCACCTTGCGTAAGCTGTCGCATTACACCGTCGTGCCGGTCGTCTGGCAGCATGATGATGTGGATCATATACCTTCGCATGCCGGTTGGACCGAGATTCGCGATTCAGAAACCGGTACTCGTCAAAGTGTCTGGATGCGACCAAGTATTCAGAAACGCTGGCGGCAGATGATGGCGGATCACTTTGAGCAACTGACCGATTGTTTTATGCGTCATCGGGTCAGGCCATTGTTTGTCAATGGTGATATCACTGCGCAGCAATTGACGCAGTATTTCTACACCATGAAAAAATCATAGGAAGTTCATTCATGCGCTTTGTCAGCCTGTTATTTTTTTGTATGTTGTCCTTGCCTGCACTCGCCGATGAGAATGTGGCAACGGCCAGTCTTGAACGAAGCTGGGGCTTGCAGCTGGGGGATGAACTTGTATTGACCATCACCATGCCTGAACCGGATATGACTGTGGATAGCAGTTCATTACCACAGCGGGATCGTCGATATGGTGCCTGGCTGCACCTCAATCGAATTGAACAGGCCGACAACGGCTTGAAGATGTACTTTCAGTTGATCAATGTGCCCATCGAAAAGCAGGCACTTGAAACACCTGAGTTCACTGTTCGCACGACAGAGGGGCAGTTTGTCACGGTGCCGGGTGTGCCAATGACTATTGGCTCAATGTTAGCTGCAGATATTGGTGAACTGCGTGCTGCGATGCTGAAACCAGATCATGCACCGGTATTACTGGAAACACAGGCTGCTCGCCAACAGGTTCAACTGGCTCTGTTGGTGCTGGTGTTGACGCTGTTGGTGCTGGCGGGTTGGCATCTGGGCTTGCGGCCACGTCATCGCAAACCGTTTGCCAATGCGGTGTTTCACTTGTTTTTGATGAAATGGCGTGGTCGAAAAGATGCAGATGCCGCAACCCGTCTGCTGCATGAAGCTATCAACCAGACAGCGGGGACAGTGATTGTGCACAGTCATCTGCAAGTTATCTGGGATGCGGCGCCATGGCTTGAACCATTAAACGATCAGATTGAACGTTTTTATCAGCAATCAACAGCCCATTTTTTTGCCAGAGAAGCCGCTGGCGCTGTTGATTTTGATGAAATCTATGCGTTGACCAAGGCCTGCCGTGCTCGGGAGAAGCTGGCATGAGTTTGACCGCTTTCGGCTGGACGACGCCTTATCTGCTGCTGTTGCTGCCATTGGCATTATTACCCTGGCTTAATCACAATCTCGACAAAAAAGTCGCATGGGTACGCCTGGTGCCGGTTGATCCGTTGTCCAAGGCGATTTCTTTTCTGCTCAGATTGCTGGCAAGTCTCACCATCGCCGGACTGATAGTGGCCTTGGC
Source organism: Methylophaga lonarensis MPL (assembly GCF_000349205.1). Taxonomy (GTDB): domain Bacteria; phylum Pseudomonadota; class Gammaproteobacteria; order Nitrosococcales; family Methylophagaceae; genus Methylophaga; species Methylophaga lonarensis. Next base: position 5,250 of record NZ_APHR01000055.1, read on the forward strand.
CGGCCCATTTTTGCCCGAGCAATTGGTTGACCGATACGGGCAGGGCGCGGAAGTTGCCATTCTGGTAGACCGAAGTCGTAGTATGGATGACCCGTTTGCGGTTGTGCATCAACCGGCAATGCGTAGCCCTCATGGTGATGACAGTCGTCGTCGTGTCTCCAAGGACTATCTGACCGAGTTTGTTAATCGCAGGCCTGATGATCGCTTTGGTTATGTGTTTTTCAGCGCCAACTCTCAGGAATTATTACCACTGACATACAGCCGTGAAGCGATTCTGGCGACCATTGAAGCCGGTGCAATGGGACGGGGCTTGTCTGATACCAACATTGTCAATGCTTTGATCGAAGCTGCCGAAATGTTTGAACGGGAAGTTTACCGTGGCTCTCGCATTGTGTTGCTGATCTCCGACGGTGGAGCGGTGATTTCCGAGGAAGAACAGGCGTATATCACCGAGTTGTACCGGCAAAACAATCTGACTCTATATTGGATTTTTTTGCGGCCGATGATGGCGATGACACTTGAACCGAGTGAAGATGACAACCTGTTGTGGGTGGATACAGTTGAGCGTCGCTTGCATGAGTTTTTCAAAGGGCTAGGTGTGCCATATCGGGCATTTGAAGCCGGTTCCATGGAAGATTTTGCCAATGCAATTGACGAAATCGATCGCCAGCAATATCAGACGCTGGTGGTTCAGGATATTTTGCCGCGTCAGCCGCGTGCAGACCTTTTTTTGTGGTTGGCAATGTTGGCATTGTTGCTGCTAAGTGCATCACAGTTGTACACCCTGTGGGGAGTGAGAAAAGCGCATGAATAAAAAATTGATGTTTCTGCAATGGGGATTGGTTCTGCTGGCAGCCCTGTCGCTGGTCTGGTTGCTTGCGGGCATGGTGAAGCTTTTGCAGTTTCAATCGGTGAACAGCTTTATTGCTGATCCAACCGTAACGGAGCAGACGCCGGATTACCCACAGGCATGGTATGCCAGAGCGATTGCTGAAGCGACTGCGGGTGATATTAACGCTGCGCGGGAAGCCTACACCACCAGCATGCTCAATGCCGAGCCTGCCATGTTGGCTTCCAGCTATTTCAATCGTGGCAATTTGAACTTCAGAGAGGCGATTGGCTCGATCAGTGATCACGGCGGCCATATTTCTCTGGTTGAACTGGCAAAGCAGGACTATCGGATGGCACTGCGTTTGAATCCTGATTTGTGGGATGCAAGGCATAACCTGGAGCTGGCGCTCAGACTGGTGCCCGAAGATCCAACACTGGACGGCTTTTTTGAAAAAGACTTTATCAGTGAGCAATTGTCGATAGAGAGCAAGGCGTTCAAGGTTGAGTTGCCGTGATGCACTTGATCATTCGTCAATCTTCAATGTTTTTCGCAATTTATATCCGGGGTTGAGATGGCTGGGCGTTCCATTAATTATTTGCAACGTATTCGCCTGACCGCAATGGCCATGTGTGCTGCTGTGGTGTTGATCATGGCGGCACTCTGGTTTCCGCACGTGGATCGGGATATCAAGGTCGTTGATACATTGTTTGTTATCGACATCACCGACAGCATGTTGGTCAAGGATGCCCGGATAGGTCGTGAAACGGTCACTCGACTCGATTGGAGTCAGGAGTTTGTTCGTCAGGCAATGTTACAGATGCCTTGTGGCTCAAAAGTCGCGCTTGCAGCGTTTACCGACTCACGCAGTTTGATCCTGGTTAATCCAATTGAAGTCTGCGCCAACTATCATGACCTGATTCAGGTGCTATACAAAATTGAGCCTCCCATGGCCTGGGCTAAGGCGAGTGAAGTCTCCAAAGCCTTGTTTACGGCAATCAACCAGGCCAAAGATATGGACCCGGAGCCGAGTATCGTATTCATCACAGATGGTCATGAGTCACCACCGCTGCATGAAACGTTGTATCCGAAATTTGGCGGCACGCCCGGTGAAGTGAGTGGTGTGCTGATAGGGGTAGGTGGCACTGATGTGCAGCCGATACCCAAGAGCAATGAAGATGGGGAGATTATTGGCTATTGGGATGTCAATGAAGTACTTCATGTCGATGTCTATGCTGCTTTTCGTGGCGACCTGGCCGATGCGATGGCAAATGTGCAACGCACCGAACACCTTTCATCACAAAAGCATGATCACATGGAGCGGCTCGGCATCATGGTCGGCTTTGATTATCTGGATATGCCAACTGCAAATCAGTTGATGCGGACACTGAGAGCTCACGACTCAGCCAGAACACAGCGTGTTGATTATGATCCCTATCCAATCTTTGCCGGATTGGCGTTGTTGCTTTTGCTACTGCTTTACTTGCCTTATGGGTTGTTGCTTAGCTTGAGAAAGCGCAAGACATAAAACAGGCTCAGCAATAATGCCCACCAGACAGGGTGACTCAGATGAGCGATATTGTTTGGGAACTGCCTGCTTTGCTATGGGCCTTGCCGCTGGCACTGTTGCCTTTTGTTTATGTGGATGTCCGAAAGTCGGTTGTCTGGCTTAAATTAACCCCTGTTGATCCTCTGTCACGTATTCTGACGCCGCTGCTTAAACTCGCGGCCAGTTTACTGATTGCTTTACTCGTTATGGCGCTGGCAGGGCCGCATATTCCCGAACAGCTGAGTCAGCGAAGTGGCGAGGGGGCGGAAATCATCATCCTGGTCGACCGAAGCCGCAGTATGGACGATATTTTTGCGGCAGCACCCCGTAATACCTTATCGAGAGTGCCTATCGGTACTCAAAGCAAACGTCAGGTATCACGTGATTATCTCATTGAGTTTATCCAGCGACGACCTGATGACCGGTTTGGTTACGTTTTTTTCAGTAATCATTCAACTGAGCTGTTGTCATTGACTTATCACAAGGATGCTGTGATGGCGACTGTTGACGCAGGCGCGCTGGGTCGGGGTATTTCGCAGACAAATATCGTTGAAGCTTTGCTGAAAGCTGCGGACATGTTTGAACATGAGATTTATCGTGGGGCCCGAAGAGTGCTGTTGATATCTGATGGCGGCCAATTGTTGACCGAACAGGAGGAGTCGTTCATTCGGCAACGCTATCAAGCACTGCAGCTTGGCATTATCTGGATTTATCTGCCTGCAATGCGAGGAATGACCCTGGAACCCAGTGATCAGGATAACTTCCTGTGGGTAGACATGCCTGAGCGCAAGCTTCATGAGTTTTTCAAGACTTTGAGTATTCCGTATCAAGCGTTTGAGGCTGGCTCACTCTCCGATTTTGCCGATGCCATTGACGCTATCGACCAACAACACTACGAGACGCTGATGGTGGATGAAGTACAGCCAAGAAAGTCACTGGCTGATCGATTTCTGCTGTTTGCCCTGATGTTGGCTGGCTTGCTTGCCGCGATACAGGCATACAGCTGGTGGGGTGCTTATCTGCCTCGCGGCCATGATGTTGATGTTCGCAAGCTGAGTGGCATTTGTTATTGTGAGTATCTTGTTTTTGATAGTTGAGCCGGATGCAATCTTCCCAAAGTCGAAATGAACCCTATCTCAAGATTTCAATTGCCGATCAGCACTGCTGGTTATGGCAGGGCGAAACCTTGTTGTTTGATGCGCCGGTTTCAACCGCGTTAAACGGGCCGGGCGAGCAAAAAAACAGTGGTTGCACACCGCGTGGCCTGCATCAGGTACGCGCGAAGATAGGGCATGATTTGCCTATCAACACGGTCTTTGTGGGGCGCCGTCCTACCGGCGAAATATATAGCCCTGAACTGGGCCGTAAATTTCCAGACAGGGATTGGATTTTGACCAGAATACTCTGGCTTTCTGGCCTGGAACAGGGCAGAAACCGACTGGCAAATGTTGATACAATGCAGCGCTATATCTACATTCATGGCTGTCCGGATGAGTTGCCGATGGGCGTTGCGCTGTCGCATGGCTGCATCAGGATGCATAACGATGATTTATTGACACTGTTTGCACTGATTCCAGTGGGCACAACAGTTGAGATCACAGCATAAGGCGAAAAGCGGCATGACATTGGGTCCCCTGATGGTGGATGTGTCCGGTTTGACACTGACCGACACCGAAAAAGATATTCTCAAACATCCTCTGGTTGGCGGTGTAATTCTATTTAGTCGTAACTATGACTCTCCTGAGCAGATAGCCGAATTGACCTCAGAAATTCATGCCTTGAGAACCCCGCACTTGCTGATTGCAGTCGATCATGAAGGCGGCCGGGTACAACGCTTTCGTGACGGTTTTACTCGATTACCGCCCGTGGCTGCTCTGGGACGGCATTATCACGAACATAAACAACGTGCCTTGCATCAGGCTGAAGTGACCGGCTGGTTGATGGCGGCAGAATTACGTGCAGTAGGCGTTGATTTCAGTTTCGCGCCGGTACTGGATCTTGATTATGGCGTCAGCGAAGTGATTGGTGATCGTGCCTTTCATCGTGATCCCTTGGCAGTGACTGATCTGGCTCGTGCCTATATCGGCGGAATGAAACAGGCCTATATGGCAGCGGTTGGTAAGCACTTTCCCGGTCATGGCGCTGTTGAGGTTGATTCCCACCTTGGCTTGCCTGTGGATGATCGACACCTTGAAGATATGCTGCAAGCCGATATGTTGCCTTTCAGTCGTCTGTGTCAGAAGGTGCTGGCCGGAGTGATGCCGGCGCATATCGTCTATAGCCAGTGTGATTCTTTGCCGGCGGGATTTTCACCCTATTGGATTCAACAGATCCTGCGTCAGCGGTTGGGCTTTCAGGGCGCCGTTATCAGTGATGATTTAAGCATGGAAGGTGCCGCCATTATCGGCGATATGACCCAGCGTGCTGAGGCCGCCTTGTCGGCTGGTTGTGACTTGGTGCTGCTGTGCAATAACCCACAGCAGGTTGAAACGGTACTTGATACACTGAAATGTGAAGCCGACCCGCTGCGACATGCACGACTGGTCAGGTTGCATGGCCGACACACCATGGATTTGCAAACCTTGTTTGCCACACAACAATGGAAGCAGGCGGTGAATCTGATTGCAGATTATGCCCCTGATACGGAACGTCAGATGGATCTTGCTTGAACAGCCTGTCGGCTGTCCGAGAGAGCAAGAACCTCCCGCCATTAAGTCCAGAATTTGAGAATACATGTCAGCACAGTTTGTACATTTGCATTTGCACACCGATTATTCGCTTGTTGATGGCCTGGTCAGAGTCAAGCCGCTCGCCTCAACGGTGGCCAAGGCTGGCATGCCTGCCATTGCCATCACCGATCAACATAATCTGTTTGCCGCCGTCAAACTCTACAATGCTGCGCTTCAAGCCGGTATCAAGCCGATCCTTGGTGCCGATGTCAGGATGATTGATCCTGCCGATAACAAACGACAATGCCGTTTTGTGCTGTTATGCATGAATATGCAGGGTTATCACAACCTGTCGAAGTTGCTGTCACGCGCCTATATCGAGGGCCAGCATCTTGGGGTGCCCATGCTGGAGCACAGTTGGCTGACCGGACATACGGATGGCTTGATTTGCTTGTCAGGTGGGCGAGAAGGCGTGTTAGCCAGAGACTTACTCAATCAGCGACAGGATGAAGCACTCGCTGCATTGCCGTACTGGCAGGGCTTGTTTCCGGGCAGATTCTATCTTGAGCTGATTCGCACGGGCAGAGAAGATGAGGAACGCTTTATTCAGGCGGCTTTGACCTTGGCGGCTGAGGCCGACTTGCCGGTGGTGGCTACCAACGATGTTCGATTTCTGACGCCGGATCAGTTTGAGGCACACGAAGCCAAAGTCTGTATTCATGATGGTCGTCAACTTGATGATCCGCGCCGTCCCAGATTGTATTCAGAGCAACAATATCTGCGTAGTGCCGAAGAGATGGTTCGGCTGTTTCACGATATTCCGGAAGCCATTACCAACACTGTCGAAATCGCCAAGCGTTGCAATTTGCAACTGACACTGGGCGAACATTTCCTGCCGGATTTCCCGGTGCCGGAAGGCATGACTATCGAACAGTTTTTCTCGGAAGAGTCATTCAAGGGCTTAGCCAAGCGACTTGAGGTGCTGTACCCCGATGAGGCCGAGCGTGAAGCGCAACGTGAAACTTACCAGTCACGTCTGCAGATCGAACTTGATGTTATTAACAGCATGGGGTTTCCCGGTTACTTTTTGATCGTTGCTGACTTCATCCGCTGGGCCAAAGCCAATGGTGTGCCCGTCGGGCCAGGACGGGGTTCTGGTGCCGGTTCTCTGGTGGCTTACGCGCTTGAAATTACCGATCTTGACCCGCTGGCTTATGACTTGCTGTTTGAACGATTTTTGAATCCAGAGCGGGTATCACTGCCTGACTTTGACGTTGATTTTTGTATGGATGGCCGGGATCGAGTGATCGATTATGTATCACAGCGTTATGGCCGTGATCATGTGTCCCAAATCATCACCTACGGCACCATGGCAGCCAAAGCGGTATTGCGTGATGTCGGTCGGGTACTGGGGCATCCTTATGGCTTTGTTGACCAATTGGCAAAACTGGTGCCTTTTGAGTTGAAGATGACGCTGACCAAAGCCATGGAGCAAGAGCCTCAACTCAAAGAGCGTTATCAACAGGAAGAAGAGGTCAAAACCCTAATCGATCTGGCCTTGCAGCTGGAAGGTCTGACTCGAAATGTTGGTAAACATGCCGGCGGGGTGGTGATTGCACCCAAGGCGCTCACCGAATACACACCGCTGTATTGCGAGCACAACGGTGCCGGTCTGGTCTCACAATATGACAAGGATGATGTTGAAAGTGTCGGCCTGGTCAAGTTCGACTTTCTTGGTCTGAAAACACTGACCGTGATCGATTGGGCGGTCAACAATGTCAAGGCAATGCTGCCTGAAGCGGAAGCGGCCAAAATTGACATTACCAATCTGCCACTGGATGACAAGGCTAGCTACGATCTGCTCAAACGATGCGAAACCACCGCGGTATTCCAGCTTGAATCGCGTGGTATGAAAGAGCTTATCAAGCGGCTGCAACCGGATACCTTTGAAGACATCATCGCATTGGTTGCTTTGTTCCGTCCCGGGCCTTTGCAATCAGGCATGGTTGATGACTTTGTCAACCGTAAACATGGCCGGGCCAGAGTTGATTATCCGCATCCAGATCTGGAGCCTGTGCTCAAACCCACCTATGGTGTCATTGTCTACCAGGAACAGGTGATGCAAATCGCCCAGATCCTGGCTGGTTACAGTCTGGGTGGTGCGGACATGTTGCGCCGGGCCATGGGTAAGAAAAAGCCGGAAGAAATGGCCAAACAACGGCAAATCTTCCTGGAAGGTGCCCAAAACCGCGGCATCGAGGAAAACATCGCAGGCCCCATTTTTGATTTGATGGAAAAATTTGCCGAGTATGGTTTTAATAAATCTCACTCGGCCGCTTACGCACTGGTGGCCTATCAGACAGCGTGGTTAAAAGCGCATTACCCAGCCGCCTTCATGGCAGCGGTATTGTCGGCGGATATGGACAACACCGACAAGGTGGTCAGTCTGATTGACGAATGCAGAGACATGAATCTCAAGGTTCTGCCGCCAGACGTTAATCACAGCAAAATCAAGTTTACCGTTGAGGATGAAACAACCATCCGTTATGGCCTGGGTGCCATTAAAGGTGTTGGTGAAGCAGCGCTGGCGGGCATTGTCGCTGAACGACAATCTGGCGAACCTTTCAAGTCATTATTTGACTTCTGTCGCCGGGTTGAATTGAAAAAAATCAATCGCCGGGTAATGGAGTCGCTGGTGAAGTCCGGGGCATTTGATTCACTGGGTGGACATCGGGCAAGTCTCGAAGCCAGTCTGGCTAATGCCATACAGATAGCCGATCAGCATCGTCGTGATCTGGACAGTGGTCAAAATGATTTGTTTGGACTGCCGGGTGCTGTTGAGCAAGCTACGGCAAGTCCCGGGGAAACCCTGCAACAGGTGGCGGAATGGCCTGAAGATCAGCTGTTGCAGGCAGAAAAGGAAACACTGGGACTGTATCTGAGTGGTCATCCGATTGATCGTTATGTTCAGGAATTGAGTCGATTTATTCCGAAAAGAATTAACGAGCTGGATGCGCCGGAAGCAAAAGGTTATCAACGTAACGAGATCCCTGTACGTACCGCTGGACTGATTGTCGCAATACGCACCATGAAATCCAAAAACGGCAGTCGCATGGCCTTTATCACATTGGATGATCAAACGGCGCGACTTGAAGTACGTGTATTTTCAGAGGTTTATGAGCAGCATCAGTCTTTATTACAACCTGATAAGCTGGTGGTGATCCAAGGCAAAATCGGTCAGGATAATTTTACCGGCGGACTCGCCGCCACCGCCGAGGCGGTGTATGGTCTCGATAAGGCACGTGAATTGTTTGGCACAGCGCTACAGATTCAGGTCGAGCAGCAAGATGATGATGTGCAGTGGCTGGGTCAGCTGGAACAGACCTTGATGCCTTTCAAGGGCGGCATGTTGTCGGTAGAACTGAAATATGCCAATTCAGAGGCATCTGCACTGCTGACTTTCGGAGAAGACTGGAAAATTGCGCCGACGGACAGTCTGCTGACGCAATTGGCAAACTTGCCGGTGACGCGCGCTGTTACAATCCGGTATGCCGAAGCACGAAACGACTGACAAGCGATTTTAATAGCAGCTCGGCATCGCTCTGATGATCGGCGTTTACAACGGGTACTGCGGAGAACTGAACTCGATGGACATGACACCTTATCTGAAATTGATGGCCGAAAAAGAAGCTTCGGATCTGTTTTTCTGCACCGGCACCGAGCCGCAATTAAAGATCCAGGGTGTGATTCGCCCGATAGGCAATAAAAAGATGTTGCCCGGCGAAGTGGAACAACTGGCAAATGCGCTGATGAACGAGCAACAGCGTGCTGAATTTCAGAGCGTTATGGAAATGAACTTTGCAGTACCGCTCAAGGATGTCGGGCGATTCAGGGTAAATGTGTTTCGTCAGCGCGGTGAAGTTTCAATCGTCATCCGCTATATCAAGAGCAAAATTCCAAAATTCGAAGAAATGAATCTGCCAGATGTACTTGGCAATATCATTATCGAAAAACGGGGTTTGATTCTGGTGGTGGGGGCTACCGGCAGTGGTAAATCAACTACCTTGGCCGCCATGATTGGTCATCGCAATCAGACCACCAACTCGCATATCCTGACTATTGAAGATCCTTTGGAGTTTGTCCACGCGCATGGCCGTTCAATTGTGCAGCAACGCGAAGTTGGTATTGACACCTTATCCTACGAAAATGCCTTGAAAAATGCCCTGCGTGAAGCGCCAGATGTCATTTTGATTGGCGAGATTCGTGATATGGAAACCATGAAACATGCCATCAATTACTCGGAAACCGGTCACCTCTGTCTAGCCACATTGCACGCGAATAATGCCAATCAGGCATTGGACCGTATTCTTAACTTCTTCCCTGAAGCCATGCACCGGCAGTTGTTGATGGATTTATCACTGAATCTGCGAGCGATAGTTTCCCAACGTTTGCTGCCCAGTAAGCAAGGTGGTTTGGTGCCGGCTGTAGAGGTGATGCTGTCAACTCCGTTTATTGCCGAACTTATCAGTAAAGGCGACATTGGTGGTATCAAGGAAGCCATGAAAGACAGCAGTGCCGCCGGCACCATCACATTTGATCAGGCACTGCTTCAACTGTTCTATGACGGCAAGATTAGTATGGAAGAAGCACTGCAAAATGCCGATTCGAAGAATGATGTCAGTCTCGAAATTCGTATGAACAGTAGCCAAGACGACGCGGATGGTCACAGCGAATTGATAATGAATTAAGGTCAACAACCATGCACTAAATGGTTGTAGGCGACCTGCATAAAGTCAATACATCGCTCTGTGTCCGTCCGGTTATACGCAAAAATAGTCACCAGCAGATACGGTGTTAACAGCTCAACTGTCCTTAGAGCGTGTATAATCGAAAAATTTGAATCCGGGATTATTGGACGATGCAATTACACTTCCTTGACTACGAGCAACCTATTGCAGAGCTTGAAGCCAAAATCGATGAATTGCGTTACATGAGTAACGACAGTGACTTGAATATCACCGAGGAAATTCAGAAATTAAAGGAAAAAAGTGAATCGCTGACGCGTTCAATTTTTGCTTCTTTGACACCATGGCAGGTCACGCAAATGGCTCGCCACCCGCAACGCCCATATACGCTTGATTATGTGCAGCGTCTGCTGACTGACTTTGAAGAACTGCATGGCGACAGAACCTATGCTGACGACAAAGCACTGGTCTGTGGCATCGGCCGCCTGGATGGTCAGCCAGTCGCGGTGATTGGACACCAGAAAGGTCGCGATACCAAAGAAAAAGTGTTGCGTAATTTTGGCATGCCCCGTCCTGAAGGCTATCGCAAGGCATTAAGAATCATGAAGTTGGCCGAGCGTTTTTCGATGCCGGTATTAACGTTCATCGACACGCCTGGCGCCTATCCTGGGATTGGTGCTGAAGAGCGTGGTCAAAGTGAAGCTATTGCTCGTAACCTGTTTGAAATGGCCAGTCTGAAAACACCGATTATCAGCACTGTCATTGGTGAAGGTGGCTCTGGTGGTGCTCTGGCAGTAGGTGTCGCTGATCATTTGATGATGCTTGAATATGGCATCTACTCGGTCATTTCTCCCGAAGGTTGTGCCTCAATCCTGTGGAAAAGTGCCGAAAAAGCACCTGATGCGGCGGCCACACTGGGTGTCACCTCAGGCAGGCTCAAGGAACTGGGGCTGGTCGATGAAGTACTGCCAGAACCGCTGGGTGGTGCGCATCGAAACCTTGATGACATGGCCAAACGCCTGAAACTGTCCATCAACAAACAACTCAAACAGTTGTCTGCTATTTCCAGCGAAGAACTTGTCCGCCGGCGTCAAAAACGACTGCTCGAGTATGGTGAGTTTGAAGGCTGATTAAGCCGTGACAGTTAATCCGCAGTACATCCTGAGCGAAGTACTGCGGCTGAGCGCTGGCCGCAATCTCTGTCTGGCCTACAGCGGCGGTGTTGATTCACACGTGCTATTACACCTGCTGGCAAGCTTGCCAGTAGAACAGCGCCCCAAACTGAGCGTTATTCACATCGATCACGGGCTCAATGCTGACTCAGCCCGATGGGCAATTCACTGCCAAAAAACGGTTGAGGCGCTGGGTCTTTGCTGTGAAGTCATCAAAGTCAATGTCACGCAGATCAACGAACTTGGACTAGAAGCGGCTGCCAGACAGGCACGCTATCAGGCATTCAGGCAACGATTGACTGAGCAGGATTGTTTGTTAACTGCACAGCATCAGCAGGACCAGGCTGAAACAGTGTTGTTACAGCTGTTTCGTGGTGCGGGTGTGCGGGGGCTTTCTGCGATGCAGGCGGTGACAGATCTTGCCGGTTTGAGGGTAGTTAGACCCTTGCTGAATGTTTCGCGCGATGCACTGGTGGCCTACGCTAATCAACATCAACTTGACTGGCTGGAAGACCCGAGTAATGACGATATTTCAATCAATCGAAATTTTTTGCGGCATCAGGTGATGCCGCTGCTGGCGGATCGCTGGCCAGCAATATCGGCAACATTGAGTCGAACGGCCAGTCATCAGGCAGATGCCCAACTGTTACTGGATGAACTTGCCCAGGCCGACTTAGCAGCAGCCGAGGTTGATTGGGCCGTAGCCAGTGTTTCAATTTCTGCTCTCAGTCAGCTCAGTCGACAGCGATGTGCAAATGCCCTCAGATTCTGGCTACAGCGACTGGGCTTTCAGGCACCTGCTACCATTCAGCTTGAGCGAATCATGGATGATGTCTTCAGCGCAGCAATAGATCGTGAGCCGCTGGTGCATTGGCATAATGTTGAGGTCAGAAGGTTTCACCAGCGACTGTATGCCATGGCAGCCCCTTGTTCGCGGCCGCAGCCGATTCATCTGGTCGATACCAGCGATATTCCTTTATCAGACAACATGATTTTACATTGGCAGCCGCATCGTGGCGCAGGCCTGAGTTTGCAGACAATCCAATCTGGATTGACCGTTGCTTATCGCAAAGGCGGTGAAAAAATTCAGCTGGCAGGACATGCTCATCACCATTCACTGAAAAAGCTTTTTCAGCAATGGCAGATCCCGCCCTGGCAACGTCAACGAATTCCGCTGTTGTTTGCCGGCAGCGAGCTTGTCGCCGTCGTGGGCTATGGCTGGTCTGCAAAGCATGCCGTCAAAGACAATGAAACGGGCTGGATTGCGCACACGCAAGCCGGTCAGCAGACCAGTTTTTCATTGAGCGATATCGCTGATTCTGGTAATTTATGAGCAATTTTGTGCGCTGCCATTCTGGCGGCGCCGTTTTTATTTTGAACTCTCCAATATGACTAAATTTATCTTTGTCACTGGTGGTGTGGTGTCGTCTCTTGGTAAGGGAATCGCGGCAGCCTCGCTGGCAGCGATACTTGAAGCCCGTGGACTGAAGGTCACGCTGGTCAAGTTAGACCCCTACATCAATGTTGATCCCGGCACGATGAGTCCTTTGCAGCACGGCGAAGTATTTGTCACTGATGATGGAGCCGAGACCGATCTGGATCTTGGTCATTATGAGCGTTTTATCGACGCCAACATGGCCAGTCGTAACAATCACACCACAGGTCAGATCTACGAAAACGTTATTCGTAAAGAGCGTCGTGGTGAATACCTGGGCAACACAGTACAGGTCATTCCGCATATCACCGATGAGATTAAGCGCTGCATTTACGAAGGGGCAGGAGATGCTGATGTTGCCCTGATCGAAATCGGCGGTACTGTCGGCGATATCGAATCGCTGCCATTCCTGGAAACCATTCGCCAGATGGCGACGGAACTTGGTCGCGATCGTGCGCTGTTCATCCACCTCACCCTGGTGCCTTACATCAGTTCGGCTGGCGAAATAAAAACCAAACCGACCCAGCATTCGGTCAAAGAACTCCGCACCATCGGTATTCAGCCAGATGTGCTGTTGTGCCGTATGGATCGTGAACTGCCTGAATCGGAACGTCGCAAAATTGCCCTGTTTACCAATGTGCCAGAGAAGTCTGTAATCACGGCGGTTGATGTTGACAGTATCTACAAGATTCCAATGGAATTGCACCGACAAAATCTGGATGAAATTGTCGTCAAACAACTGGGATTAGACGCAAAACCGGCTGATTTGAGTCAGTGGCAGCAGGTTTACGATAATCTTTGCAACCCGGATGGTGAAGTGGACATTGCCATGGTCGGCAAATACATGGAACTGACCGAAGCCTATAAATCACTGTCAGAAGCTTTGGTTCATGCAGGGATTCATACCCGTACCAAAGTGAATGTGCATTACGTTGACTCTGAACTTGTCGAGAAGCAGGGCACCGATTGCATTGCTTCAATGGACGCGATTCTGGTGCCAGGTGGTTTTGGCAAACGCGGTGTTGAAGGCATGATTCAAACGGCACGTTTCGCTCGGGAAAACAAAATTCCTTACCTCGGAATCTGTCTGGGTATGCAGGTCGCCGTGATCGAGTACGCACGTCACATGGCGGGGCTGGAAGGGGCATTTAGTACCGAGTTTGATCTCAATACACCGCATCCGGTGATTGGCCTGATCACCGAATGGCAAAAAGAAGATGGCAGTGTTGAATTGCGTGACCAGGATTCTGATCTGGGCGGCACCATGCGCCTGGGCGGCTATCCATGTGTGTTGACTGAGGGTAGCCTTGCTCAGAAAATTTACGGCCAGTCAGAAATTATTGAACGCCATCGCCATCGATATGAATTCAACAGCAACTACAAATCTCAACTGGAACAGGCGGGGCTGGTATTTTCAGGCATGTCGCGAGACAACTCGCTGGCCGAGATGATCGAAATTCCCGGACATCCATGGTTTGTGGCCTGCCAATTCCATCCCGAGTTTACCTCTACTCCGCGGCATGGACATCGTTTGTTTGAAGGCTTTATCAACGCCGCTAAACTCAATCGTCAACAGCGAGGCCAAGCCTGATGCAATTATGTGGTTTTGAAGTCGGTGAAAAACAACCACTGTTTTTAATTGCCGGTACCTGTGTCATTGAAAGCGAACAGATGACCATGGATGTCGCTGGTCAATTGAAGGAAATCACTGACAGTCTGGGCATTCCTTTCATCTACAAATCTTCATTTGACAAGGCGAACCGGACATCAACAAAAAGTTACCGTGGACCTGGCATTGAAGCGGGTCTTGCGATTCTGGAAAAAGTCAAAAAAACGCTGAATGTGCCGATTTTGACTGATGTTCATGAAGACACTCCACTTGCAGAAGTGGCCAGCGTAGTTGATGTGCTGCAGACACCGGCTTTTTTGTGTCGGCAAACCAATTTCATTATCAATGTTGCCAGCCAAGGCTTGCCGGTTAATATCAAGAAAGGTCAGTTTCTGGCGCCATGGGATATGGCTCATGTTGCTGAAAAAGCCAAATCAACCGGTAATCAGCAGATTATGCTATGCGAACGTGGCACATCATTTGGCTATAACACACTGATATCGGACATGCGTGGCTTGCCGGTGATGCGCCAGATGGATTGCCCGGTGGTATTTGATGCCACCCACTCCGTACAACAGCCTGGTGGTCAAGGCGGTATGTCGGGTGGTCAGCGCCAGTTTGTGCCGGTTCTGGCGCGCTCTGCGGTAGCGGCGGGAATCGCCGGTTTGTTTATGGAAACACACCCTAATCCGGAGCAGGCGCTGAGTGATGGGCCAAACTCATGGCCACTGGCCAAAATGCATGAGCTGTTGTCGACTTTGATGGCGGTGGATGCCGTGGTCAAACAAAACAACTTTCTTGAAGATGAATACCTCTAGGGTCTGTGTAACTTTGACCGCCGCCAACTGCGGTGATGACAGAAGATTAAACAGACGCTAGTTCTAATTTCAGCGTGGCAAAACCGCCAACAACATTCATGGTTTAAACGGAGATTTGCAATGAGCAAAATTGAATCGATTCAAGCACGAGAGATCCTGGATTCTCGTGGAAACCCTACCGTAGAGGCAGATGTCATTCTGAGTTCTGGTCATCGCGGAACTGCGGCAGTGCCGTCAGGTGCCTCGACTGGACAGAAGGAAGCGGTAGAGTTGCGTGACGGCGATGCCAAGCGTTATCTCGGTAAAGGTGTATTGAAAGCCGTCGCTGCGGTCAATGGTGAATTAGCCGCGGCCCTGAAAGGTCAGGATGCCTCCGACCAGGCAGCTGTGGATGAGTTGCTGATCAAAACCGATGGCTCGGAAAATAAACAACGCCTGGGTGCCAATGCACTACTGGCCGTTTCACTGGCCAATGCGCGTGCTGCGGCCAATGCCGCTTCATTGCCCCTGTATCAATACCTGGCTGGTGATAAAGCGCCCTCAGTGATGCCAGTGCCGATGATGAATATCCTGAACGGCGGCGCCCATGCCGACAATAAAGTGGATATTCAGGAATTCATGATCGTGCCAAATGGTGCGCCAAGCTTCGCTGAAGCGCTGCGTTACGGCACCGAAGTGTTCCACGCGCTTAAATCCGTACTAAATCAGCGTGGCCTGAGCACTGCGGTCGGTGATGAGGGTGGTTTTGCACCTGATCTGCCATCCAACCAGGCGGCGATTGATTTGATTCTGGATGCCATCGACAAGGCTGGCTTTAAACTGGGCAGTGATATTTCTCTGGCGCTGGATGTGGCCAGTTCGGAATTCTATAAAGACGGTGTTTATCATCTGACTTCTGAAAACCGTCAATTGTCAGCCTCTGATATGGTTGACATGCTGGCTGCCTGGTCTGAGCAGTATCCGATTGTCAGTATCGAAGATGGTCTTGATGAAAATGACTGGGATGGTTGGCAGCAACTCACGGCCCGCATTGGCAACCGTGTGCAGTTGGTGGGCGATGATCTGTTTGTCACCAATACGCGTCTGCTCAAGCAAGGCATCGACAGCAATGTAGCTAACGCTATTCTGATTAAACTGAACCAGATCGGCACTTTGAGTGAGACGCTGGCGGCGATTGAGATGGGTAACAAAGCGGGTTATCGCTCGGTTATTTCTCACCGTAGCGGTGAAACTGAAGACAGCTTTATTGCTGATCTTGCTGTTGCGACCGGAGCTGGTCAGATTAAAACCGGTTCACTGTGTCGTTCTGACCGTGTGGCCAAATATAACCAACTGCTGCGAATTGAAGCGGCATTGGGATCAGCTGCGAGCTATCCCGGTTCTGATGTATTCAAATTCTGAAGCAGTTCGAGACTGAAATGTTCGGCATTAAGCCCGTCATGCTGATACTGCTGGTGATTTTGCTGTTATTGCAATATCGATTGTGGTTGAGTCATGACGGGTTGCCGTCATTGCTGCGTTTACATCATGCTGTTGAAAATCAGCGGCTTGATAATGCCCGGCTTGAAGAGCGCAATGAAGTACTTGCTGCTGAAGTACAGGATCTGAAAAGTGGCCTTGAAGCGCTTGAAGAACGCGCACGCAGTGAGTTGGGCATGATCAAGCCCGGCGAGACATTCTTCCACATTATCGAAGATTCAGACGATGCCCAGTGAACAGTTCTGGGCGATAGTGCCTGCTGCCGGCACTGGCAGCCGCATGCAGACTGACAAGCCAAAGCAATATCTGCTGTTGCAGCAGCAGACGGTGCTGATGCACACCCTCAACAGGCTGCTGTCTCATCCTCAAATATCTGGTCTGGTGATTGCTATTGCCAAGGATGATCCCTGGTGGTCATCACTGGAAATTCCAGCAGACTGGCCATTACTGATTGCCGAGGGCGGACAACAGCGTTCAGATTCAGTCTTAAACGCTCTGGATAGGCTGGCTGATGAGCAAGTGGGAGACCCATGGGTATTGGTCCATGATGCGGCAAGACCTTGCTTACGGCACGCCGATATCGATCACATGATCCACAGTCTGGCGACTGATGAAGTGGGTGGTATTTTAGCCATGCCAATCACCGATACGGTGAAACGGGCAACCATGGATGGCCGGGTGGCTGAGACTGTGCCACGAGAGGCATTGTGGCGAGCCGCAACGCCACAAATGTTTCGTTTACAACAACTCAGACAGGCACTCAGTCAGGCGATTGCCGCCGGTATCAATGTCACCGATGAGGCCAGTGCGATGGAATACCTGGGCTATCAACCAAAACTCATTGCCGGGCATGCGGATAACATCAAAATCACCCTGCCACAGGACTTGCCATTGGCTGAATTGTTTTTACAGCAACAAGGCGGATCAAATTTATGAGAATCGGTCACGGTTATGATGTGCATCGTTTTGCAGCCGATTGTGATTTGGTGCTGGGCGGTGTCAAGATTGCCCATCATCAGGGCTTGGCTGCACATTCGGATGGCGATGTACTGATCCATGCGATTTGCGATGCCTTGCTTGGCGCCGCCGGTCTTTGGGATATCGGGCATCACTTTCCAGACAGTGCTGAGGAGTTTGCAGGCATCGACAGCAGAGTTTTGCTGCGTCGGGTAATCGATGCCATCAAAGCAGCAGGTTATGAGGTGGCAAACGTCGACAGTACACTCGTGGCCCAGGCGCCCAAGCTGGCACCGTTTATCCCTGAAATGCGTCAGAAACTGGCCGCTGATATGCAGATCGACGAAGGCGCGTTGAATATCAAGGCAACCACCACCGAAAAGCTTGGCTTTGCCGGGCGAGAAGAGGGCATCGCAGCGCATGCGGTTGCCCTGATTACAAGGATCCAAAATTGAAACATTTTGACTTCAGTCAATTGCAGCGTTGTTCTGACCGAACTTCTGAATGCAAGGCGATCATCAGACAGTCGCCGGCTGATTTTCGAGTCACAGAAATACTGCCATTTGCGCCTGAGGGCGTGGGCGGGCATCACTGGTTATTCATCGAAAAGACCGATACCAATACCGACTGGTTGGCAAATGCACTGGCCCGTTTTGCCGGCGTTCCTCAAGTGGCGGTTGGCTATGCCGGATTGAAAGACCGACATGCCATCACAAGGCAATGGTTCAGCGTCAACCTTGAAGGTCATGAAGTGCCGGATTGGTCACAATTTGATACCGAACAGTACCGGATCATTGAAGCGCATCGACACAATAAAAAACTTAAGCGAGGCGCGCTGCAAGGTAACCGCTTTGACATCACATTACGTGAGCTTTCAGGTGATAAAGATGCCTGGCTGGACGGGCTTTTGCGCATTAAACAAGACGGTGTTCCCAACTACTTTGCAGAGCAGAGATTTGGTCATCAGTCAGGTAATTTGTTTCGAGCTGACCAGTGGTTTCAGACCGGTCGGGCACCCAATCGTCGTAACCAACGCAGCATCATTTTGTCGGCGGGTCGGTCCTGGCTGTTCAATCTGGTGTTGTCGGAACGCATTAAATCTGGCAGCTGGAATCAGGCCTTGCAGGGGGATGTGATGCAGTTGGCAGGCAGCCGCAGTTTTTTTCACCTTGCCGAAGTAGATGCCGACATTGAACAGCGGCTTGCTCAGATGGATATACATCCAACAGGTCCGCTCTGGGGCCGCGGCAGAGTGCCGAATTCTGGACTCAGTCAGCAGCTTGAGGAGACCGTGCTGCAAGACTGGCAGGATTGGAAACAAGCCCTTGAAAAGGCTGGATTATCACAAGAACGGCGCGCGCTCAGGGTGTTTCCTGAGCAGATGGATTGGCAATTTGTTGATGACAACTGCCTGAAACTCTCGATGCAATTACCGGCAGGTAGTTATCTGACTGCGGTGCTTCGTGAGCTCGCTCAGATTGACGATGCCAGTCTGATCGTCAACACTGGAGACAACTCAGTTGAGGATGCTGAATAAATTATCGGGGCATCGATCATGAAATATCTCTTGTCCTTGTTGATCTGCTTTATACCCTTGCTTGCCAATGCCAAAAGCTGGCAGGTGAATAGTCCTGAACATCAAATGGCGGTACTTGAGTTATTCACTTCGGAGGGCTGTGGCCGATGTCCGCCAGCCGAACAATGGATTAAGCAACTTCCAGAGATAGGCATTGATGATCGGCGCCTGATAGTGCTGGCTTTTCATGTTGACTATCTGGATGAACAAAAAGGCTGGGTGGACGCGTTTGCCCGGCCCGAATTTACCGCAAGACAGCGACAGCTTGCTCGACTCAATCTGTTTCAAACCATTTTCACCCCCGAATTTGTACTCAGCGGTGAGGTGGTGCATAACTGGCGCCAACACTTGGAAGATGTGGTGCTCTTTGTCAATGATTTGCAGCCAGAGGCGGACATCTCGCTGCAGGTTGAACATGACTCGCAGACACAGCAGTTGTTGATAGATACGCATGTACTGGTAGAAGGTGAGCACAATCAGGCGCATTCCAGCCTCTATCTTGCCGTCAAGGAAAACAACCTCCAGAGTCATGTCACCGCAGGTGATAATGCCGGTCGACACTTCAATCATCAGAATGTCGTGCGGCGTTGGCTTGGACCCTATCCACTGGACAGGGAGATGTTGATCAGTGCTGAAGTACCTGTTGAGGACGACTGGCAGCTGAATCAATTGACTGTGGTGGCCGTTGTTCAAAACCTGAGTGATGCATTTGTCTTGCAAGCAGTTGCTCTGCCGCTGGAGCATGAAGGAAACTGATGGATTATTTACCGATTTTTATTGATCTCAAGGATCGACAATGTGTGGTTGTCGGTGGCGGCGAGATTGCGGCCAGAAAAGCTGCACTGCTGCTCAAGGCGCAGGCCAAGGTCACCATTATTGCCCCGGATATTGCCGAACCCACTCGTCAGATGCTTGCGGATAGTCAATGGGCAGGACGCGTCTTCTGGTTAAAGGCGGTTTTTGACAAACATCATCTCTACCAACAGCGCATTGTCATTGCCGCCACCGATGATAACGAGGTCAATCTTGCCGTTTACCGAGCGGCAAAAGCCAAAAGCTTGTTGGTCAATGTGGCGGATGAGCCCGAATTATGTGACTTCATTCTGGCTTCAATTCTGGATCGTTCACCTATCGTCATTGCCGTGTCCAGTGGTGGACAATCGCCTATTTTGGCCAGAAACCTGCGAGCACGATTGGAAACATTGATTCCGCCTGCCTACAGTCGTCTTGGTGACCTGGTCGGCCGTTACCGGGAAGCGGTCAAGGACAAGTTCAGCCAATTGGCCCAGCGTCGCAGGTTCTGGGAGTCGGTATTGGAAGGTCCGGTTGCCGATCATATGCTGGCAGGTCGTGAGGCACTGGCCGAGCAGACACTGCAGACATTAATTGACAACACTGCCGATAATGCACTGCAGCAGGGTGAGGTGTACCTGGTCGGTGCCGGGCCGGGCGATCCTGATTTGCTGACCTTCAAAGCCTTGCGGCTGATGCAACAGGCAGATGTGGTGTTTTATGACCGGCTGGTCAGCAAGGAAGTGCTGGCACTGGTTAGACGTGAAGCTGAGCTGGTTTATGTCGGTAAACAACGTGCCTGGCATCACAAGCGTCAGGATGAAATTAATTTTTTGCTGCTTGAACATGCCAAGCAAGGCCGTCGAGTGTTACGTTTGAAAGGTGGCGATCCATTTATCTTCGGACGTGGCGGTGAAGAGATCGCCACGCTGGCAGACAATAAAATTCCTTTTCAGGTGGTTCCGGGA
Organism: Methylophaga lonarensis MPL; assembly: GCF_000349205.1. GTDB lineage: Bacteria > Pseudomonadota > Gammaproteobacteria > Nitrosococcales > Methylophagaceae > Methylophaga > Methylophaga lonarensis. Next base: position 25,848 of record NZ_APHR01000055.1, read on the forward strand.
ATCACGGCTGCTTCTGGCTGTGCCAGTTATGCCGGTATTCCGCTGACGCACCGGGATTATTCTCAGAGTTGTGTGTTTGTTACTGGACAGCTCAAGGAAGGTGAGCTGGATCTGAACTGGCAAAGTCTGGTTCAGCCAAGACAAACCATCGTGGTCTACATGGGGCTGGTCGGACTGCCTGAGTTGAGTCAGCAGTTGCAGGCTCACGGCATGCGTGCGGATATGCCGGCCGCTCTGGTGCAACAGGGCACTACAGAAAATCAAAAAGTCTGGATCAGTACGATTGCTGAACTACCAGAACTTGCTGAAAGAGAGCAGCCGGTAGCACCGACGCTGGTCATTATTGGTGAAGTGACACGGCTGCACAATTCATTAAGCTGGTTCAATCCTGCGGATCAAAACGCATCGATAGATCAATAGCCGCAATATCCTTGGTCAGTGCACCGACAGAGATCCGATCAACGCCGGTCTCTGCGACTTGGCGGATATTGTCGAGGTTGATGTTGCCCGATGCTTCCAGTAATGCGGCCTGCTGATTAATCGCCACGGCTTCAATCATCAGTGGCAGCTGGAAGTTATCGAGCATAATAATGTCGGCGCGGGCCTCCAGTGCCTGATGCAACTCATCGAGATTTTCGACTTCAACTTCAATGCTGACGCCGGGGTGAAGCTGCTGTGCCAGTTTGACCGCCGCGGCGATGCTTCCGGCCGCATTGATGTGGTTTTCCTTGATCAGAATCGCATCGTAAAGCCCGAAGCGATGATTGTCACAGCCGCCGCATTGCACCGCGTATTTTTGTGCAATTCGATAGCCGGGCAGTGTCTTGCGTGTATCAAGGATTGACACCGGCAGGCCTGAAACAGCGTCAGCATAGCGCCGGGAAATGGTGGCCGTTGCTGACAGGGTTTGCAGAAAATTCATTGCGGTTCTCTCACCCGTCAATAATTTTCTTGCAGAACCTTGCAGGCTGCAGATCACGCTATCGGCGCTGATACGGTCACCATCGTTAAAATACCACTCGATGTGAATGTCAGGATCCAGTTGCTGAAAAACACTGTTAAACCAGTCTTGACCACACAGACAGCAGTCTTGTCGAGTCAGCAGGCGTGCATGGCTACGTTGCTGCTCAGGAATCAGATCGGCAGTCAAATCGCCCTGACCGATGTCTTCCAACAGTGCCAGTTTTACCTGAGATTGAATAAACGCTTGCGGAACCGGGTTGAGAATTGACATGAAAAACCTGAGTATTGAAGAAACAGCAAATAGGGTAACGTGTGTGGCATTGATAATCTATCGCGATGACTTTTCAGGAGTACTTCAGTGAGCGACAGTCGCACTGGATTCAAAATTGACCGACGGACAGGCATTCTTAACGAGGCGAAGTTTCTTCTGTCTCCAAATCATGATCAGCGTCCCGAGCCGGCTGACATCAGTGGCATCGTGTTACATAACATCAGTTTGCCTCCGGGCCAGTTCAATGGTGATTGGATTACCGATTTATTTTTGAATCGCCTTGATCCAGGCGCGCATCCCTATTTTGAAACAATTGCTTCGATGCGTGTTTCCGCCCACCTGTTGATAAGACGAAATGGTGAGCTGATACAGTATGTGCCATTTCATTTGCGTGCCTGGCATGCCGGTGAATCATGCTGGAATGGTCGGCAACGCTGTAATGATTTTACCGTGGGTATTGAACTGGAAGGCGATGATCACAGTGCTTTTGAAACTGCACAATATCAGTCATTGGTTGAGGTCATTCAGGCGCTGCTGCTTACTTATCCAACGCTAAGTAAGTCAGCCATTACCGGGCATGAACATATTGCGCCGGGACGGAAAACGGATCCCGGTCCGTTTTTTGACTGGACAGCGCTGCATGCAGCACTGGGCTCTGACTAAAACAAAAAAGCCGCTTTTCAGCGGCTTTTTTATCGGATGTTGGTCAGTTTTACTGAGTAATTGCGACCAATTCGATATCAAAAATCAGTGTTTCATTTGGGCCAATCAATTGACCAGCACCACGTGGACCGTAGGCCAGATGACCAGGAATCACGACACGCCATTTAGCGCCTTCCTGCATCATTTGCAGTGCTTCTTGCCAGCCCTGAATTACACCATTCACCGGGAATGTAGCAGGCTCACCACGGTCATAAGAACTGTCAAATACGGTGCCATCAATTAATGTGCCGTGGTAGTGGGCAATGACGCGATCTTCTGGGCCAGGTGTTGCACCATCGCCAGCTTGTAGAATTTCGTATTGCAGACCGCTTTCTGTGGTCACAACACCATCACGGGCAGCGTTTTCAGTCATGAAAGTTTTGGCTTGAGCCTGTTTTTCGTTTAGGACTTCGGCCATTTTTTGTGCTTGTTTTTGCTGATATTCACCGATGAGTCGCTCTGCAGTTGCTTGGTCAAGACGCGGTTGTTGACCCGCCAGCATATCGGCAACACCAGCACTGAAAGCAGAGATGTCGAGGTCTATGCCTTCGGCCTGCATGCTTTGTCCGACCTGAATGCCGAAGATGTAGCTGAGTTTCTGTTGGTCTGTGTCAAGGTTGGCGTTGTCTGCCATTGCATAGGCTCCGAATAACATTGGTAGAAAGGCTAGGGTTTTTAATTTCATTCATCTGCTCTCATGTTGATTAACAGGTCACCGGGATGGTTTGTGTTAGTACCCGGGACGACAGCGAAGTTCACCATACGCGAATCTGTATTTTTTTTCATCCTGTCTGCGTTAGCAGTCTTTGGAAAAACAGCCGCAGTCTATGGCTTCCAGGCAGGTTCATCAGTAAGACGCGGACTTATCGGAATATGAAAACCTGGCAAGAGGTTGTAACCGGTATCAAAGTCACCGTAAGGCTCTCAAGACATCCTTTTGCGCACGACTATTGTGTTGCACTTTTTGTTGAGGGAATCACCATTCTCGGTGAAGTGCGCCTTGTATTTGCACGCAAAACCTCTCGCAGAGCGTTCCGAACATCTGTTCAGAAATTGCTTAATATCTGACTAAAGCACTTGGTTATTCACGTAATTGATACTATAATAGTACCAATTGGAGGAGATGCCATGTTACGCATGGGAAAATTGACAGATTACGGCATTGTATTGATGAGCTACCTGGCTGCTAACAGGGGCTCACAACACAGCGCACATACTTTATCTGACGCTGTGCAGATGCCATTGCCAACGGTTCGCAAAGTGCTTAAGCATCTCTGTGCGGCGGGATTGTTAAATTCCGAGCGCGGTGCACAGGGCGGTTATGCCCTGAGCCGTCAGCCGGAGTTGATCTCGGTCGCGGAAATTATCACGGCGATTGAGGGGCCGATTGCACTGACAGAATGCGTCAGTTCTGAGAGTCACTGTGATCAGGAAACACACTGTGCAGTTCAAACCAACTGGACGCGTATTAACAACGCTGTTTTCCATGCGCTTGACGAGGTCAAGCTGTCGCACATGCTGACACTGCCTGCATCAGCTTCACGGCCGCTGGTGTTTTATCCTGCGGCCGACAAATTGAACAAAATTAATCTAAATGATGGTGAAGTCCATGACTGATCAAACACAACAACTGGAGACATTGACGCGCAAGGAGTACAGCGCTGGTTTTGTCACTGATATCGAGTCTGACAGCCTGCCTCCGGGTCTTAGTGAAGACGTAGTCCGCGAAATCTCGCGTATCAAAAACGAGCCTGAGTTCTTATTGGAATGGCGGCTGAAAGCTTATCGTCACTGGTTGACGATGGATACGCCGACCTGGGCACATGTGCAATATCCAGAAGTCGACTTTCAGGCCATCAGCTACTATTCAGCGCCCAAGAAAAAGACCGATGGTCCCAAAAGTCTTGATGAGGTCGATCCAGAGTTGCTGAGAACCTACGAAAAACTGGGTGTGCCGCTCGATGAGCGTGCGCGTCTGGCTGGCGTTGCTGTAGATGCTGTGTTTGACAGTGTTTCGGTGGCCAATACCTTCCAGGACAAACTGGCGGAACAGGGCATCATTTTTATGCCGCTATCCAAAGCAGTTCAGGAATACCCGGAGCTTATCAAGCAGTATCTCGGTACCGTAGTGCCTTATCAGGACAATTACTACGCGGCGCTTAACTCTGCGGTGTTCAGCGATGGTTCTTTTGTTTACATTCCTAAAGGCGTGCGTTGTCCAATGGAGCTGTCAACGTATTTCCGTATCAACGCGGCTAATACCGGACAATTCGAACGCACACTGATCATCGCCGATGATGACGCGTATGTCAGTTATCTGGAAGGCTGTACGGCCCCGATGCGTGACGAAAATCAGCTGCATGCTGCGGTCGTTGAACTGGTGGCGATGAATCGCGCCGAGATTAAGTACTCCACCGTGCAAAACTGGTATCCCGGTGACGAAAACGGCAAAGGTGGTATCTACAACTTTGTGACCAAGCGTGCTGCTTGTCGTGGCGAGTCATCAAAAGTTTCATGGACTCAAGTTGAGACGGGTTCGGCGATTACCTGGAAATATCCAAGTGTCGTGCTGCAGGGCGATAACTCTGTAGGTGAGTTTTACTCCGTGGCCGTGACTAACAACATGCAACAGGCTGACACTGGCACCAAGATGATTCATTTGGGCAAAAACACCAGCTCAACCATCATTTCAAAAGGTATTTCAGCCGGACGTTCGCAAAATGCCTATCGTGGCTTGGTACGAATGGGGCCTAACGCCGAAAACGCCCGAAATTACACTGAGTGTGATTCATTGCTGATGGGTGATCGTTGTGCGGCACATACTTTCCCTTATATCGAAGTGAAAAACCCGACCGCAAAAGTCGAGCATGAAGCGTCAACCTCAAAAATCAGTGAAGACCAGTTGTTTTATTGCAAACAGCGAGGTCTGGATACTGAGGATGCGGTATCGATGATCGTCAATGGTTTTTGTAAGCAGGTGATTCGTGAATTGCCGATGGAATTTGCCGTAGAGGCTCAGAACCTGCTTGGTTTATCGCTGGAAGGATCGGTGGGTTAGTCAAACGCTCCGCACCATGATCCGCTGATGAAATACTAAAAAAATACTTATTTCGAAGAGTCAAAAATTTATGAAAATGCTGGAAATCAAAAACCTGCACGCCACCATTGATGGCAAGGAAATTCTAAAAGGAATCGATCTGACAGTTAATGCTGGCGAAGTTCACGCCATTATGGGACCTAACGGCGCAGGTAAAAGCACGCTGTCAAACGTGCTGGCTGGCCGTGATGGTTATGAAATTACCCAGGGTGAGATCCTTTACAAGGGCGAAAATCTGATTGATCTGGAACCGGAAGAACGGGCTCAACGTGGGGTTTTTCTGGCTTTTCAATACCCGGTCGAGATTCCTGGCGTCAGCAATATCTATCTCTTGAAAGCTGCACTGAATGCGGTTCGCAAATATCAGGGACTGGATGAGCTTGACGCGATTGATTTTCTGACTCTGGTGCGCAGCAAAATGGAACTGGTCAAGATGGATGAGCAGTTTCTGCATCGCAGCGTTAACGAAGGTTTCTCCGGTGGTGAGAAAAAACGCAACGAAATCCTGCAAATGGCCTTGCTGGAGCCTGCGCTGGCAATTCTCGATGAAACCGACTCAGGTCTGGACATTGATGCCTTGCGTATTGTTTCGGAAGGGGTCAACGCCCTGCGTGATGCAGATCGCTCAATGATCATGATTACCCACTACCAGCGTTTGCTGGACTACATCGTGCCGGATTACGTGCACGTGTTATCCAACGGCCGTATTGTCAAATCAGGTGACAAGGACCTAGCCAAAGAATTGGAAAAATCAGGCTACAGCTGGATTCATGACGCCCCTGAAGGTGTTGGCGCATGAAACAGCTCGCCGAAATCCACACCGCATTTATCGAGCGTGCCGATGATGTGAGCTTGTTAAACACGCCAGCAGTCAAATGCTCTGCGCACAAGCCAAAGCGCAGTTCGAGCGTCATGGTCTGCCGGGTAAAAA
>NZ_APHR01000056.1 GCF_000349205.1 Methylophaga lonarensis MPL
TTGGTTTGTATGTTTGAGACTGTTTTGGGGGTCGAGTGTCAGGCTGTTGGGCAATTTCATTAATGCTGAGCCCCTCGGCAWCACCATTCGGAAAACAGCAAACTCCTGATGAGACAATGAACTGATCTTCTGGTCGGTGCGGATCAACTTTTCCATGGCTATAGAGCGAGCCACTTCGGTCCCCAGATAATGACGTCTGGCGGCAACCGATTTGACTGCTTCGATGAGGACATCTGACGATGAAGACTTGGTGATATAACCGATTGCCCCCAGTTCCAGTGCCCGCATTGCCAGTGATGTTTCATCATGCATGCTGCAGACCAGGATCCTGGCATGGTTATCTCTAGCACAAATACGCCTTACACATTCAAGCCCGCCGGTACCGGGCATAGTCATATCTATGATGCAAACATCCGGCTTCAGTGCGGTATAGCTCTGATAGCCATCTTCAGCATTGCCCGCCTGGCCAATGACTTTGAAACCTGCTGTTTCAAGCAGCTGTTGATAGCCTTCACGTAAAATAGTGTGGTCGTCGATAAGTAATAAAGTGATTTGTTCAGTTTTCATCACAGCCTCAAAGGTTCAATGTGTTCAGTCCAAAGGGATGCTTAAATGCATTACCGTGCCGGTGGGATGATTGTTTTTAAGCTCAAAACGCCCATCCAGTGCATGGCAGCGTTCACGTATGCCGATAAGCCCTAGCCCCAAGTTGATTGATTTTTCAGGATCGATGCCTTTGCCGTCATCACGCAGCACCAGACTGATTTCGGTGTGTTCCGGGTGTGATTTGAAAGTCGTCAGATCAATGTCAACCATGCCCGCGTTGGCATGACGACTGACATTGGATAGACCCTCCTGCAAGCAGCGGTAGATTGTCAGCCCAGCCTCATAATTGACCGATGAATCATCAATATCCAGGTTGTAGTTAAGCTCAATGCCCGGAAAGGTCATTTGCCATTGGGATAATAAGTCTTCAACCACCGTGGACAGTCCCATCGATGCAAGTCCCGGTGGTCGAATTGAGCGAAGTTGTGAACGAGTGACTTCACGCAGGTAATTGGCGCTGTCATGCACGGTGTTGAGCAAAGTGCCAAGCTTGTCATGATCTTCTGCCAGCTTTTTGGCGACGCTGATATTGACGTCAATTGCGGCAAGATGCTGTCCGAATACATCATGTAGTTCTCTAGCTAGATGCAATCGTTCAGCTTCGCGAACTGAAGTGATATGTTTTATTAATGCTCTGTTCTGAGACAACAGGGTAGAGATTTCCTGATTGGTGGCCTTCAGACTTTGCTGAATTTGCAGGTTCCTGGACAGGGTTGCCTGAAGCTCCAGGTAACGCCTCCGACCAAACCACATCAGCCCGATGCAAGCGGTCAGCAAAACAAAAATGATTTCATCAAGCTGGTAAAACTCGCCCAATGCCGCCCAATCTATCCAGCGCTCGGCTAAGTCATAGTAACCGGCAACTACCCAGGTGACGATTGCGGCAACACCAACAATGGTCAGATCAACTCGAGCACGATTTCGATTTTTCAGCATCAATCTTTTGAGTCAGGCGATAAAAGTCACGGATTCTAGAGTATTGAAACAATAAATGTATATATTCAATAATCCTTAATTTGAATTGCTTTTATAAATCAGGAAAAACTCATAGCAATAACAGTGATGACTTCCCGGTTCTAGATGGGCCGTATGCTCTATCTGCTCAGGGGGCTGGCAGGTAGCATTGAGAAGATTTTTTTCACTGGAGCAATCGATGAATTTGATAGGTAGATTTACTGTGTTTCTGATACTGACATTTTCAGGCATCAATCTTGTGTCTGCTGATATGGCTGACTCTCACCAGCTTTCCGAGTTTGCGTTTGTTAAAGAGTTTTCAGGAAAAAGTGCTGAATATGTCCGAGAAGCACTAGGTGAACCTGAGCAGGTTTCTGTCAGGGAAAATGCGAGTGGTCGTGTTGAGTTTCTTGTTTATAAAGATTTGGTAAAAGTTGGTAATTCATCAAACAGATATAAATATACACAAATTGGAATTATAAATGGTTATGTTGAAACCATTGGCAACACCAATAGAGCTCCGTAATAATTTTTAAGGTAAATAGAAATGAAATTAGCAAGAAATATCTTCTCGGTCATGATGGGTGTGGTTATTCTGGCAAGCAATGTCTATGCTCACGGTCCGACTCCCCAGCGTGTGGATGAGCAGCTGGTACTCTCAGCCGATATTGATGATGTCTGGCAAGTGGTAGCGGATTTTTCCAGTATTGGTGATTGGCATCCGCAAGTGACCGTCGTGGAAATGACGGATGATACGACTCGGGTCATCTCAATTGAAGGTCAGCAAGGCACTATCACGGAAAGTCTTGATGAGAGTGATGCTGAGCGCCGTTACATCAGTTTTAGATTGTTGCGTGAAGATATCACGGTCATCCCGGTGAGTTTCTACAGTATTGCTATCCAGCTTGAGGCCGTTGATGCAGGCACCGAAGTGACCTGGAGAGGACGTTTTTATCGTGGCGATACCGGGAATTTCCCACCTGAAAACCTGAGTGATGCGGCTGCGGTTGAAGCGATGACTGCCTATGCTCGAAACGGGCTTGAAGGTTTACAACAGTCTCTGGCGAAGTGATCAAGATGAAAAGAATAAGGTGGAGTTTTCTGCTACTGGCGGCACTGCCAGTTTTTGTCAGTGCTGAGCGATTGTTTATCACCAGCCAAACCGATGCGCGTATATCGGTGGTAGACAGTGAAAATTTACTGCTGGAATCTGACTATGCTGTGGATTCCGGGCCAGTTGCGGTGGTAGCGGATCGACAACGTAATCACCTGTTTATTTCGCATCCAGAATTAGGCCTGGTGACAGTAAGGAAGCTCGACTCAGGCGAGAAAGTCACCGATATCTCGACTGGCGGTCAGCCATTTGCCATGGTGCTGGATGACAAAAGGCCCCAGTTGTTTGTCACCGATTGGGATAGAGATGCGGTGTTGGTGATTAATGCTGAGTCTTTGCAGTTGGTTGATATTCTCGCAGTTGGCAAGAGTCCGGCCGGAATTGCACTCAACAGTGAAGGTCGTCGCCTCTATATAGCCAATAGAGAGGACAATACCTTGACTGTGCTGGATGCTGATCGCGCCAGATTGATTGCCACATTGCCTGTTGGCCGTGGCCCCTATGCGGTGAATTACAATACGGCTTTAAGCCAAATCTATGTCAGTAGTGTCCAGGATCACAGTCTGACGGTAATTGATGATGATCAACTGGATGCGATACAGCAGTTTGAAGTTGGACGCTCGCCCTATGATGTGGGGATTAGTGAAGATGGCTCGCGACTTTATGTCGTCAGTCAGAATGACAATCTGCTGCTTGAGATTGATGCGGCCAATTTTGAAGTACTGCAAACATTCAAAACTGGCGAAATGCCAGAGAGTGTCTGGCTGGATGTGGTGAATCAAAGGGCTTTTGTCAGCAACTGGTTTAGTGACAGTCTGACAATTTTTGATTTGAAAACAGGCGCGTCCCTGGCGGAAATTTCCTTGGCAAGAGGGCCAAGAATGATGTCAGTTCAATAAGCTCAGACAGCAGCATTAAACCCAAGCTGACGCCACGCTTCAAAAAGGATGACGGCCGTGGCATTAGACAGATTAAGACTGCGACTGCCGGACAGCATCGGAATACGAAGCTTCTGATCGTCCGGCAGGCTGTTGAGCACGTTTGTCGGCAAGCCTCTTGATTCAGGACCAAACAGCAATACATCTTCGTCTTGAAAGTTGATCTGGTGGTAATGCTGGCGAGCCTTGGTGGTACAGGCAAGCAATCGGCGTTGTCCCGACCAGTCACAAAAGGCATCAAAACCATCATGCTGCATCACTGCAGCAAATTCATGATAATCAAGCCCTGCACGACGCAGGCGCTTGTCTTCCAGTACAAAGCCAAGAGGTGCAATTAGATGTAGCTGTGCGCCAGTGTTGGCACACAGCCGGATGATGTTGCCTGTGTTGGGGGGAATTTCAGGCTCATACAGTGCGACATGCAGCACTGTCAGATTTGACTGAGTTGCAGGGCAGGGTCCACGTAGAGTGTCAGTTGTTGCCCGGGGTGCAGCAGGCTGCGTTCAGTCAGATTGTTCCATTCACGGACATTCGCCACGCTAACATTGAAACGTCTGGAAATTTTCCACAGTGAATCGCCATCACGGATAGTGTAATTAACGGTGCGTAAGCCGGCGGGCTGATCGCCAGGCGCATTACTGGATGCATAGATCACCAGCTGCTGCCCTGGGTGCAGCATGTCACGTGGTTTTTTATCGTTCCACTTGGCAAGTTGATCAACTTCAATGTTATGACTGCGGGCAATATTCCACCATGAATCACCGGCTTGTACGGTGTAGGTGGTTTTTTTACCTTTGGCTGCAATGTTGGCGCTGAGGCTTGTGCTAGTCGATTCACCGGCAACCGGGATCAGTAGTTGCTGACCAACACGAATCAGGTTGCCAGTCAGTTCATTGGTATCCTTGAGTGCTGCAACCGTGGTGTTATAGCGACTGGCGATGACACCCAGTGATTCACCAGACTTCACTTCATGTCTGGCCCACTGGACCCGTTCACTGGCGGGTAATGCGGCCAGTTCTCGTTCGAAGACCGGCGCTTTATCGATCGGTAAGGCAAGCTGATGCGGACCCTCTGGTGCTGTGGCCCAGCGACTGAAACCAGGATTGAGCTGATAAATTTCATCAACGGTAATTCCTGCCAGTCGTGCAGCCAATGCCAGATCAATTTGTGAACCGACATCGACAACTGTCAGATAAGGCTCATTGTTCACTGCCATCAGATCCAGTTCGTATCTTTCCGGAAATTTAATCAAATGAGAGACAGCCAATAATTTAGGCACATAGTTCTGTGTTTCGTTAGGCAGTTCAAGCGACCAGAAATCAGTCGGCAAGCCGGATTCTTCATTGCGGCGGATAGACCTGCCAACGGTGCCTTCACCGGCGTTGTATGCTGCCAGCGCCAGTTCCCAGTCGTTAAAGTCGTTGTATAGTTTTTCAAGATAGCTCAGAGCGGCATCGGTTGATGCGATAATGTCTCTGCGTCCGTCATACCACCATGTCTGGTCGAGGCCAAAAACACGGCCGGTTCCAGGAATAAACTGCCATATACCGGCTGCCTGGCTGCTTGACACGGCAAAGGGTTCGTAGCTGCTCTCGATAATCGGCAGCAGGGCGAGTTCCATCGGTAAACCACGTGCTTCGATTTGTTCAACGATGTAGTGCAGGTAGGGGGTGGCTCGCTCGGCGATACGATTCATGAAGTCAGGATGATTAGCAAACCATTCCAGACGCTCTACGGTCACCTCATGCATGTCTTCGTGATCAGACATGGCAAAGCCATCACGGATACGGTCCCAGAGATCTTCGAATACCAGTTCTGATTCTGGATCTTCTGGTCGAGCTAGACGTTTTTTGGCGACCTTGGCTGACTCTGCTTGTTTGATGGGGGACTTGACGATATCGTGGTATTGAGTAGCGGGGGGTGAACTTGATTCAGTTGACAGCTTCCTTGCATCGTCACCTTGTTTGCTGGTCGTCGAACAACCGGAAACCAGCGTGAAAAGCACCACAAACAGCGGTGTGAAGAGCTTTTTTAAATTTAACATGTGATGTTATCAATGCCGTCTAACTATTTAATTGCGCTAAGTATATACGCGATTGATGAAAAAATGACCACCCCCTGAGACGGCCGGTTTTCTGGATACCAAAGCAGGCCTGAGTTTAAGATGACATAAAATTTTTTCGGGGAACTGCTGATTCGTAAATTGTGCGGAAATTTTTTTAAAGAACATGTCATCGATGCTTTTGCATCCAAATTCATGAGGTAATTGTGGCAGTAACAGACGGACAAATGTCCAAGATGTCAGCAGTGTTGGCTGACGACGGCAAGGCAAGTTATCAGATGCTGCTCGGTGAACATCGGGTGGATATGGCAGCGCTGATGGGTAAGCACTTAAGATTTGAGTATGTGGGTGAAATTTTTTGTCAGCATTGCCAACGACGCACTAAAAAAAGCTTCAGTGGCGGATTTTGTTTTCCCTGCTCACAAAAGCTGGCTCAGTGCGATCTGTGTTTTATGAAGCCAGAGACTTGTCACTTCGAGCAAGGCACTTGCCGTGAACCGGATTGGGGGCAGGCGGTCTGCATGCAACCGCATGTGGTGTATCTGGCCAACAGTTCCGGACTCAAGGTCGGCATTACTCGTACTGGACAAATCCCCACACGCTGGATTGACCAGGGGGCAACGCAGGCATTGCCGATTTTTATGGTGCAAAGCCGACAACAATCCGGGCTGGTGGAAACGGTTTACAAGCAGCACGTCTCTGACAGAACTGATTGGCGGAAAATGCTCAAAGCACAGGCCGAACCACTTGATTTGGCTGGGCTAAGAGATCAATTATTCGCTGAGACACTGCACGAGATCAAAGCATTGCAGGAACGCTTTGGTGAACAGTCAATTAAAGCACTGAAGGCTGAAACAGTGACCGAGATTGTTTACCCTGTGTTGCAGTATCCAGACAAAGTCAAATCACTGAGCTTTGACAAGACGAATCAGCTTGAAGGTGAGTTATTAGGCATCAAAGGCCAATATCTGATTCTGGATACCGGCGTAATCAACATTCGAAAATTTACCGGCTACCACGTAAAAATGGAATTTGCAGCATGATCTATTCACTGTTACGCAATTTGATGTTTCGGCTTGATCCCGAGAAGTCTCATCATCTGGGATTGAAGTCACTGGATATTCTGGAAATGACCGGCGTGTTGTCACTGCTCAAGCCCAAACTTGCAGCGACACCGGTTCGTGTCATGGGTCTGAATTTTCCCAATCCAGTGGGGCTTGCTGCCGGACTCGATAAAAACGCAGATCACATCGATGCCCTGTCACAACTGGGCTTCGGTTTTATTGAGGTGGGCACAGTGACCCCGAGACCTCAACCTGGCAACCCCAAACCGAGGCTGTTTCGCCTGCCGGAAGCGCAGGCGATTATCAATCGCATGGGATTCAATAATCTTGGCATTGATCATCTTATCGAGCAGGTTCAGGTGGCTCAGCGGCAATGTATTTTGGGCATTAACATCGGTAAAAACTTCGACACACCTGTTGAAAAAGCCGTTGATGACTATGTGATAGGCTTGAACAAGGCGTATCCGTTTGCGGACTACATCACCATCAATATATCTTCTCCCAATACGCCCGGGCTGCGGGATTTGCAATTCGGGGAAGCGTTGAATGCCTTGTTGGCAGAGCTGAAAAAATCACAACAGCGTTTGCATCGTGAGCACGGGCGATATGTGCCGCTCGCGGTCAAAGTCGCTCCGGATTTGTCGGAACAAGAAGTGCAGCAATTGGCCAGTGCTTTCACACAGCATGAAATGGACGCGGTGATTGCCACCAACACCACCATGTCTCGTGAGGCGGTTGCCGGCATGTTGCATGCAGATGAAGCGGGAGGCCTCAGTGGTGCACCTTTGACGACTGCTTCGACTGAAATTGTCAGGCAATTCCGTCAAGCCCTGCCAATGGATATGCCAATCATCGCGGCGGGAGGCATCATGTCGGCCGAAGATGCCCTAGCCAAACTTGAAGCCGGTGCCACGTTGTTACAAATCTATAGCGGCCTGATATATCAGGGGCCAGCACTGATTAGAGATATCGTTAAATCAATTGAAGCGGGGAAAAGTTAATGGAAAGTGTCCTGGGTAGTTTCCTGATGAATGTGTTGACGGCAATTTTGATCGTCGTCGTCGGGCGAATCGTTGTTAAATGGCTGGTAAAACTGATTCGTAAATTGATGGTTCGCTGGAATGTCGACCCGATTCTTATCAATTTCCTGAGTTCCATTTCCAATGCATTACTGCTGTTGTTTGTCTTTATTGCGGCGCTGGATCAACTTGGAGTCAACACTACTTCGCTGATTGCAGTATTGGGTGCTGCCGGTCTTGCCGTTGGTCTGGCAATGAAAGACTCGCTGCAAAACTTCTCTGCCGGGGTCATGCTGGTGATCTTTCGACCATTCAAAGTGGGCGACTTTATCGATGCTGGCGGCGTCATGGGCATTGTGGAAAAGATCAGCATTTTCAGCACCATCATGCGAACAGGCGACAATCGTGAAGTAATTGTGCCTAATGGCCGAATTTATGGTGGCACCATCACCAACTTTTCAGCGCGTGATACCCGTCGTATCGATATGGTGTTCGGCATTAGCTATGGCGATGATTTGCTCAAGGCAAAAAATATCATCAAGGACATCGTCACCGGTCACGAAAAAGTGTTACAAGATCCTGAGCCGGTGGTACGTGTTGCAGAGCTTGCTGACAGCAGCGTTAACTTCGATGTCAGACCCTGGGTGAATGCCGATGATTTCTGGCCCGTGCGTGCCGAGCTGATTGAGCAGATCAAATTAGCGTTTGATGCGAACGGTATCACCATTCCATTCCCACAGATGGATGTGCATGTAAACAAGTCGGAATAAGCCGCGCACTCAAGAGGCGGCAGCAGCGTCGCCTCTTGAATCAAAACACATCTTTTTTGCTGCGCAGTCGACGGAAAACTTCGATTGCCTCCAAAGGCTCGACATCATTGTCATTACGAAGCTGACAGGCCACACTCGGCTGGTCACAGCGTAAAAAAGGGTTGGTCTGCAGCTCATCAGCAAGTCGTGACGGTACGGTGCTGAGATCATGCGCACGTAGCTGTCGGCAATGCGCTAAGCGAAGGTGCAGAGCCTGATTGTCTGGTTCGATGCTCAGGGCAAACAGCAGGTTGTTGAGTGTGTATTCATGGGCGCAGTAGATTTCAGTGTGTGCGGGAAGCTGGCGAAGTCTTAATAAGGACGCATAAAGCTGTTCAGCAGTGCCACCCAGCAACCGACCGCAGCCACCGGCAAACAGTGTGTCACCGCAGAACAGTTTGCCATCAAGCAGATAGCTGATGTGTCCAGCGGTATGTCCCGGGGTATCAAGGATTTGCACTGCTGGGAAAGCAGGATGCAGGCTTAAACCACTGTGTTCCGCGAGGGGATGGCTCATCTCAGGTATCTGTTCCTGTCGGGGGCCGAACACAGGCAAATCGGCATAGCTTTGACGCAGTTGCCGGATGCCGCCCACATGGTCGTGATGGTGATGTGTGATCAGAATCGCGACAGGCTCGAGTTCGAGAGTTTGCAACTTCCTAAGGACGGGTTCTGCACTGCCGGGATCGACGATCATGGTTTCCGCGCTGTGTTCAGATTGAATCAGCCAGATATAATTATCTTCAAATGCATTAACGGCATGCACTTTCAGCATGAAAGACTCCCGGTGGGTGATGACAGATTATAGAATGCACGAGCAACAAATGTCGGAATGGTGGGCGAGTCCGCTGGGACAGCGCCTGGACCAGTCTGAACGCGATGCGCTGTTTTCACTCAAACATCTGCTGTATGGCTATTATCAAGTTCAGATTGGCGGCAACAGTCTGTTATTGCCCGGCTCCAAACGACCCGAAGCATTACTTCGCGTTGGTGAACATGCCGATGTGGTTGCTCAACCCGAGAACTTGCCGTTCAAATCTCATAGTATCGATAGTTTGATGTTGATGCATGTGCTTGAGTTCTCTACCGACCCACATCAATTGCTCAGAGAGGCTGAACGAGTGCTGATGGATGATGGCACCTTGGTGTTGTGTTGTTTCAACCCACTCAGCTTATGGGGCATGAAACGCTTGTTTTCCTGGCAGGACAGGCCTCCCTGGAATGGTCACTTTTTCTCCCGCTCCAGGATTCAGGATTGGTTGGCGCTGCTCAATTTTCAGATTATTGATCGCCGAGCGCTCGGCTTTACACTGCCCAGTCAGTCTTTACGGTTGCTTAGATGGACCCGTTTTATGCCACGCTGGGGGGCAAGACTCTGGCCCTTTTTTTGTGGCGTGACCATTGTGGTTGCCAGTAAACGTACTATTCCGCTGACACCACTGCCCGTGCGCTGGCGGCAGGCAGCGCTGTTTCCGAAAACCCGCTTGGTTAATCGGCCTTTAACTCGTCATGACAGACACACAGGAACCCCCGAAGATGGATGAAGTGGATATTTTTACCGATGGAGCCTGTAGTGGTAATCCCGGGCCGGGCGGTTGGGGAGCTATTTTGCGGCTGCGTGGCAAACAGGTAGAGAAGGAATTATCCGGCGCAGAACCCGACACCACCAATAACCGTATGGAAATGATGGCGGTCATTGCTGCTTTGGAAGCTTTGAAAAAACCTTGTAAGGTGACAATCACCACAGATTCTCAGTATGTAATGAAAGGCATGACCGAATGGCTGTCCGGCTGGAAAGCCAAGCAGTGGAAAACCGCCGCGCGCAAGCCGGTCAAAAATGCCGATTTGTGGCAACGGCTGGACAAGGCGGTGAGTCAGCATCAAGTCAAATGGCAGTGGGTGCGTGGCCATGATGGACATCCAGACAATGAGCGTGCCGATCAACTGGCAGTCAATGCCCGGCAACAACTTCAAGCGAAATAAGAGGCTCGACGGTGACTGAACAACAAACAAAACGACAGATTGTGCTTGATACCGAAACCACCGGTATTAGTACGGCTGAAGATCATCGCATCATCGAAATCGGCTGTGTGGAAATTATCAATCGTCGTGCCACGGGGCAAACCTTTCATCAATACATCAACCCGCAGAGAGAAATCGATGCCGGTGCCATAGAAGTGCACGGTATTACCAACGATTTTCTTGCTGACAAACCGGTGTTTGCTGACATCGCCAAGGCGTTTATCGATTTTGTCAGCGGTGCCGAATTAATCATTCACAACGCACCGTTTGACGTTGGCTTTCTGGATCATGAATTTGGCAAGCTGGAGATCAACCATCGCATTGCAGATATCTGTGAGGTTGTTGATACGCTGAAGATGGCGCGTGACAAACATCCCGGCCAGAAAAACAATCTGGATGCCTTGTGTAAACGCTACCAGGTTGATAACTCCAATCGTGATTTGCACGGCGCTCTGCTGGATGCCGAAATTCTGGCCGAAGTCTACCTGGCCATGACCGGTGGCCAAGTCAGCTTGTCACTGGCGGCGGAACATCAAGAAGCTCCGACTGCCGACGAACAGCCGCTGGACAATGCCTTTACAGCATCAGCACGGCCAGCCTTGAAAATCATTCATGCAGACGAGCATGAGCTGGCGGCTCATCAGGCTATGCTGGAATTGATTGACAAAAAAAGTGATGGCGCCTGTGTCTGGCTCAAAGATAATCAGACAGCAGGTTAATTCAAAAAAATCAGGCCATTGGCTTGAAATGTGTTTCTTGGCCCCCAAATAGAACCTGTCTTCAGTAAAGCGAAAACGGGTCAACATGAGTCAAGAAGAAATCAACAACACAGACAACAGTCTGGATGCAACACCAGACCAGCAAACACAACCTGCCTCGGAATCACCGTCCGATGTCAGCCCCGAGCAGCTGCTTGAACAAGCCCAGGCCAAAGCCGATGAGTACTGGAACGAGTTACTGCGTGCCCGTGCAGATTTGGAAAATATGCGTCGTCGGCATAGTCGTGATCTTGAAAGTGCCCACAAGCATGCGCTCGACAGATTTGTCACCGAGCTGTTGCCGGTGTGTGACAGCCTTGAACTGGGGCTGAATGCGGCAGGCAATGAAGAAGCCAATTTGTCATCGGTTCGCGATGGCATGGATATGACACTCAAAATGCTGATCAGTGCCATTGCCAAGTTTGGTCTGGAACAGATCAACCCGGAAGGTGAAGCCTTTGATCCGGAACTGCATCAGGCAATGGCCATGCAGCCAGTCGAGGGCAAAGAAGCCAATCAGGTGATTGCGGTCATGCAAAAAGGTTATCGCTTCAATGGGCGTTTGCTCAGGCCTGCCATGGTGGTGGTCTCGCAATAAATCATCACCGTACAAAGTGAAGGGACTTGAAATCCACTGACAGCTCCCCAACCTAGAGACACAACAGCTGGTAAAGCCAGTCAGAGTTCAGAGAATTTCGGAGAATTATTTATGGGTAAAATTATTGGAATCGATTTGGGTACCACCAACTCATGCGTAGCAGTGTTGGAAGATGGTAAAGCCCGGGTTATCGAAAATAGCGAAGGTGATCGCACTACGCCATCGATTGTCGCCTTCACCAAAGACAACGAAGTACTGGTAGGTCAATCAGCAAAAAGACAAGCGGTGACCAACCCGAGCAACACACTGTACGGTATCAAACGACTGATCGGTCGTAAGTTCAAAGAAGATGTCGTTCAGCGTGATATCGACATGGTGCCTTACAAGATTGTTGAAGCCGACAACGGTGACGCCTGGGTTCAGGCCAACGACAAAAAAATGGCTCCACCAGAAATTTCTGCGCGTGTCTTGATGAAGATGAAAAAAACCGCTGAGGAATTCCTGGGTGAACCGGTTACAGAAGCCGTAGTTACCGTACCTGCTTACTTCAACGATTCACAACGTCAGGCGACTAAAGACGCTGGCAAGATTGCCGGTCTTGAAGTCAAACGTATCATCAACGAGCCGACCGCTGCTGCTCTGGCTTACGGCATGGACAAAAAGCGTGGTGACTCCACGGTTGTGGTTTATGACCTGGGTGGCGGTACCTTTGACGTATCGATCATCGAAATTGCTGACATCGAAGGTGAGCACCAATTTGAGGTGCTGGCGACCAACGGTGATACCTTCCTCGGCGGTGAAGACTTTGACCAGCGCATCATTGATTTTCTGGTCAGCGAATTCAAGAAAGATCAAGGCGTTGATTTGAGCAAGGATCCTCTGGCGCTGCAACGTCTGAAAGATGCGGCTGAAAAAGCAAAAATTGAGCTGTCCTCAAGCCAACAAACAGATATCAACCTGCCATACATCACAGCCGATGCCAGCGGTCCAAAACACATGGAAATCCGCCTGACCCGTGCCAAGCTGGAATCTCTGGTTGATGACTTGATTACACGCAGTCTTGAGCCTTGCAAGGTGGCGTTGAAAGATGCCGGACTGTCTGTCTCTGAGATCAGTGAAGTCATTCTGGTCGGTGGTCAGACGCGCATGCCGAAAGTACAAGAAGCTGTTAAAGAGCTGTTTGGCAAAGAACCACGCCGTGATGTAAACCCTGATGAAGCGGTGGCTGTAGGTGCGGCGATTCAGGCTGCGGTACTGGCAGGTGATGTCAAAGACGTACTCCTGCTTGACGTGACGCCGTTGAGCCTGGGTATCGAAACCATGGGTGGTGTGATGACCAAACTGGTTGAGAAAAACACCACGATTCCGACCAAAGCACAGCAGGTTTTCTCGACCGCCGATGACAATCAGCCTGCGGTGACCATTCACGTGCTGCAAGGTGAGCGTGAAATGGCCTCTGCCAACAAATCATTGGGTCGTTTTGATCTGGCCGATATTCCACCTGCGCCACGCGGTGTCCCACAAATCGAAGTGACGTTTGATATTGATGCCAACGGTATCCTCAACGTGTCGGCCAAAGACAAGGCCACAGGCAAGGAACAATCCATTGTCATCAAGGCTTCCAGTGGTCTGAGTGACGAAGAAGTGGAAAAAATGGTCAAGGATGCCGAAGCGCATGCCGAGGAAGATCGTAAGTTCCACGAACTGGTCACCGCGCGTAACACTGCAGATGGTTTGATTCACGCCACCAACAAGTCACTGAAAGACCTGGGTGACAAAGTTGATGCGGCAGAAAAATCTGCGATTGAATCTGCTATCGAGAGCCTGCAGGAAGCACTGAAAGGTGAAGACAAGGCTGATATCGAAGCAAAAACCAACACATTGTCAGAAGCGGCTGCCAAACTGGCTGAGCGAGCCTATGCCGAAAATGCTGAAGCAGGCGACGGCGCTGCCTCAGAGTCAGCGGCCGAAGCAAGTGACGATGTTGTTGATGCCGAGTTTGAAGAAGTCAACGACGACAAGAAGTAATCTCATCTCGATAATGACCTTGCAAACGGGCGTGGAACAAAATTCCGCGCCTGTTTTGCTTGAATAACAAGACCAGACAAGACATGGCCAAACAAGATTACTACGAACTGCTCGGCGTGGCGCGAACTGCCACAGAGGCCGAAATCAAAAAAGCCTATCGTCGCATGGCGATGAAGTATCACCCGGATCGTAATCCGGATGACAAAGACGCCGAAGCCAAATTCAAAGAAGCCAAAGAAGCCTACGAAGTTCTGTCTGATACCCGCAAACGGGCCGCTTATGATCAATTTGGTCACGCCGGTGTTGATAACAGTGCCGGAGCTGGCGGTTTCCGTGGTGGTGCCGGTGGTTTTAGCGATATCTTTGGCGATGTGTTCAACGATATCTTTGGCGCAGGCGGTAGACATCAGAACTATCGCGGTGCCGATCTGCGTTATCGACTTGAGTTAACGCTGGAAGAAGCCGTTGCCGGTACAACCGCCACCATCAGGATTCCAGTTCATGTGACCTGTAAAACCTGTGATGGCACAGGTGCCAAGCCTGGCAGCCAGCCAGTCACTTGTACCACCTGTGGCGGGCATGGACAGGTTAGAATTCAGCAAGGTTTCTTTACCGTGCAGCAAACCTGTCCACACTGCCATGGTACCGGCAAGATGATTCAGGATCCTTGCTCTGACTGTCACGGCGAAGGCGTGATTCAGGAACAGAAAACGCTGCAGGTCAAGGTGCCTGCGGGAGTGGATACCGGAGACAGAATCAGGCTGGCCGGTGAGGGTGAGGCTGGCACAGGCGGTGCGCCAGCGGGCGATCTGTATGTTGAAGTGTCGGTCAAACATCATGATGTGTTTACCCGTGATGGTAATAACCTGTTTTGCGATGTACCGATAAGTTTTGTGACCGCGACATTGGGCGGCGAAGTGGAAGTGCCCACCCTTAACGGCAAGGCCGTGTTGAAAGTGCCGGAAGGTACCCAGACCGGCCAGCAGTTCCGCTTGCGTTCCAAAGGGGTTCAGTCGGTTCGAAGTGGTAGTCCCGGCGACTTGTTGTGTCGAGTCATCATCGAAACACCTGTAAAATTATCGAAAAAACAGAAAGAATTGTTACAAGCCTTTGAGGACACTTTGAAGGACGGTAACAATGCCCACACCCCTAAACACAGTTCATGGCTTGACGCAGTCAAGCGCTTTTTTGAGTAAGGGATGGATTTGCCAATACAGGCTGGCTGAGCTAACTTCTCGCCAGCCTTTTTTATTTTTGAACCGGAAAACAGGATAACTTCATGGCAATACGTATCGCTATTAACGGCGCCGCCGGTCGAATGGGACGTTGCCTGATTCAGGCGGTTGAGCAAACCCCCGGTCTGGAGTTGAGTGCCGCGCTGGACCGTGCAGATTCATCACTCATTGGTGTTGATGCAGGTGAGTTGGCTGGTGTAGGCAAACTGGGCATTAGTCTCAGTGCTGATGTGGCCGAGGCGTGTCAAAACTCGGATGTCATCATCGACTTTACCCTGCCAGAAGTCACCATGGCCTTGTTGCCACACTGTGTGGCTCACCAGTGTCGACCTGTGATTGGCACCACAGGCTTTGATGAGGTACAGAAGCAGGCTATCGAAAAAGCCGCAGAGCAAGTGGCAACATTGCTGGCACCGAATATGAGTGTGGGTGTCAATTTGTCACTCAAACTGCTGGATATTGCTGCCCGGGTACTTGGCGACAGTGTCGATATTGAAATCATCGAAGCACATCATCGTCATAAAGTGGATGCCCCCTCTGGCACAGCACTCAGAATGGGCGAAGTGGTAGCAGATGCCTTGGGTCGTGATTTAAAGCAATGCGCGGTTTATGGTCGTGAAGGTCGAACCGGTGAGCGTGATCGTCAAACCATCGGTTTTGCAACGGTGCGTGCCGGTGATGTGGTTGGTGATCACACGGTGTTGTTTGCGGCTGAAGGTGAGCGGGTGGAAATTACCCACAAGGCGTCCAGTCGAATGACGTTTGCATTCGGTGCGATGAGAGCTTCCAGCTGGCTGATGCAGCACAACTCTGGACTCTATGATATGCAGGATGTGCTTGATTTAAGAGATTAATTCGCTGTTGGGTTGTGGGCTTCGCTTTATCATGACTTGTCTGGTAAGATGCAGGGCTCGAAACAAAAATGATAAGAATGTTTCATTGTGCGGGAATGAGACAGCATGGAAAGATGTGAGCAATTATGGCTTTAGAAACACCCGTTTGTGACTTTGGCTTGTCGGCGATAGATTTCAAATTGCCGGCCACTGACGGTAAAATCTGGACCCTTGAAGATTGTCGCGGTGATAACGGCCTGTTGGTCATGTTTATCTGTAATCACTGCCCTTACGTCAAAGCCATTCTGGATCGCCTGGTGCGAGATACCAGAGAACTCAAGCAATACGGTATCAATTCGGTTGCCATTATGGCTAACGATGTTACCGAATACCCTGAGGATTCGTTGGAGAACATGCAACGTATCGCCGAACAGGCAGGGTTCAATTTTCCATACCTCTACGATGAATCTCAGCAAGTAGCCAAGGCTTATGGCGCGGTGTGTACACCGGACTTTTTTGGCTACAACAAAGAGTTGCAATTGCAATATCGTGGGCGTCTGGATGCCAGTAGAAAAGAGGCCGCTGAACCGGATGTCAGACGTGATCTGTTTGAATCGATGAAGCAGGTTGCACAAACAGGCCACGGTCCGGATACGCAAGTACCGAGTATGGGCTGCTCGATTAAGTGGCGAGCGGCTTGATTTTTTTTAACAGGAGAATGTAGAAAATGGCTACACGCAGACATTTAGCGAATGCCATCCGTGCGTTGAGTATGGATGCAGTACAAAAGGCAAGCTCTGGCCACCCGGGTGCACCGATGGGTATGGCAGATATTGCCGAAGTCTTGTGGAATGATCACCTGAAACACAACCCGACCAATCCGGCCTGGGCTGACAGAGATCGTTTCATCCTGTCCAACGGCCACGGCTCGATGCTGATTTATTCTCTGCTGCATCTGACCGGTTACGACCTGCCGATGGACTCTCTGAAAACTTTCCGTCAATTGCACTCGCAATGTGCCGGCCATCCTGAATACGGCTATGCGCCAGGTGTGGAAACCACCACAGGTCCTCTGGGTCAAGGTATCACCAACGGTGTTGGTTTTGCCATGGCTGAAAAACTGATGGCGGATCAATTCAACCGTCCAGGTCATGACATTGTCGATCACCACACTTATGTATTCATGGGCGACGGCTGTCTGATGGAAGGTGTTTCTCACGAAGCTTGTTCACTGGCTGGCACATGGGGCTTGGGTAAACTGATTGCTTTCTGGGATGACAACAATATTTCTATCGACGGTCATATCGATGGCTGGTATACCGATGACACCGTTAAGCGTTTTGAATCATACGGCTGGCACGTTCAGTCTGTAGACGGTCACGATGCTGATGCAATCAATGCCGCGATTACTGCTGCTAAAGCAGTCACTGACAAACCTTCACTGATCTGCTGCAAAACCATCATTGGTTTTGGTTCACCTAACAAGTCTGCAAGCCACGACTGCCACGGTGCACCACTGGGTGAAGAAGAAATTGCACTGACACGTAAAGAGCTGGGTTGGGAATACGAACCATTTGTTATCCCACAAGACGTTTACGAAGGTTGGGATGGCAAAGCCAAAGGTGCTGAAGTAGAAGCTGCCTGGAATGCCAAGTTTGAAGCCTATGCCAAGGAGTTCCCTGAACTGGCAGCTGAATTCAAACGTCGCATGGCCGGTGAACTGCCAGCTAACTGGAAACAAGTCACTGACGCATTCATTGCTGAAACTAACGAAAAAGCTGAAAGTCTGGCATCACGTCAGGCGTCACAAAAAGCGATTGCTGCACTGGCTCCTACCCTGCCTGAATTCCTGGGCGGTTCTGCTGACCTGACAGGTTCAAACCTGACCAGCTGCTCTAGCTTCAAACACGTTTCAGGTAAAGAGCCTGGCAACTACATTTCTTACGGTGTTCGTGAGTTTGGTATGTATGCCATCATGAACGGTATGGCTCTGCATGGCGGCTTGCTGCCATACGGCGGTACCTTCCACATGTTCTCTGACTACGCAAAATCTGCTCTGCGTATGGCGGCGTTGATGAAACAACGCACGATTGCTGTGCTGACGCATGACTCAATTGGTCAGGGTGAAGATGGCCCAACGCATCAACCTATCGAAAACACTGCCGGTCTGCGTTACATCCCGAACATGGATGTATGGCGTCCTGCGGATTCTGTTGAAGTTGCGGTTGCCTGGGTTGCTGCGGTTGAGCGTACCGATGGTCCGACCAGTCTGGTACTGAGCCGTCAAGGTATTCCTGGCCGTAAGCATGATGCATCAGACTTTGAAGTCATGCGCAAAGGTGCTTATATCCTGTCAGAAGCCAATGGCAATGCGGATGTGATTCTGATCGCTACAGGTTCTGAAGTGGATCTGGCTGTTAAGTCGCAAGAAGCTCTGGCTGCAGAAGGTATCAACGCTCGCGTTGTTTCAATGCCTTCTACCAACGTGTTTGACCGTCAGGATCAAGCATACAAAGACAGCGTTCTGACACCAGGTGTCAAACGTGTTTCAATCGAAGCGGGTGTGACTGACTTCTGGCGTAAGTATGTAGGCCTGGAAGGAGGTA
Source organism: Methylophaga lonarensis MPL (assembly GCF_000349205.1). Classification (GTDB taxonomy): domain Bacteria; phylum Pseudomonadota; class Gammaproteobacteria; order Nitrosococcales; family Methylophagaceae; genus Methylophaga; species Methylophaga lonarensis. The sequence continues at coordinate 18,647 of NZ_APHR01000056.1, forward strand.
CAGTGGGTATCGACACCTTTGGTGAATCTGCACCGGGTGGCGTACTGATGAAACACTTCGGCTTTACTGTTGAAAACGTAGTGAAAACTGTTAAATCTGTGCTGTAATCGCAGATTTGATAGATGTGTAATGAATCATGGCCAGTGGGTGCAAGCTCACTGGTCATTTTTCTGTCATAGACGATGAGTTATGCTGATAACTGTGATTTATCTCACAAGTTTCAGTTATCAGACCGGCTCCGAAAATGAGGACAAACAATGACTATCAAGGTAGGAATTAACGGTTTTGGTCGAATTGGCCGGATGGCTTTTCGAGCAGCGGTCAAAGATTTCACCAATATCGAAGTGGTGGCAATTAACGATCTGCTGGAACCGGACTATCTGGCCTACATGCTCAAATACGATTCGGTGCATGGCCCTTTCCAGGGTGAGGTTGAAGTCAAGGATGGTCACCTGGTCGTTAATGGTAAAACCATTCGTGTGACTGCAGAGCGAGATCCCGCTAACCTGAAATGGGCTGATGTAGGTGTCAATGTTGTGATTGATTGCACGGGCTTTTTCCTCACCGAGGAGTCTTGTCAGGCGCATATCCAGGCTGGCGCCAAAAAAGTGGTGCAATCAGCGCCATCAAAAGACCACACTCCAATGTTTGTTTATGGTGTCAATCATCAAAGCTATGCTGGTCAAGCGATTGTTTCGGCAGCTTCTTGCACGACCAATGCACTGGCACCTGTGGCTAAGGTATTGCACGACCAGTTTGGTATCAAACGTGGTCTGATGACGACCGTGCATGCCGCCACCGCAACCCAGAAAACGGTTGACGGTCCATCGATGAAAGATTGGCGAGGCGGTCGCGGTATTTTGGAAAATATCATTCCATCATCGACCGGTGCCGCAAAAGCCGTTGGCAAAGTACTGCCGGAGTTAAATGGCAAATTAACCGGAATGGCGTTTCGGGTGCCAACCTCTGATGTTTCTGTGGTCGATCTGACCGTTGAGCTGGATAGTGAAACCAGTTATGAAGCTATCTGCGCGGCGATGAAAAAAGCAGCCGAAGGTGAACTCAAAGATGTGCTGGGTTACACCGAAGACAGTGTAGTTTCTACCGATTTCCGTGGACATACAGCGCCGTCGACCTTTGATGCCGGTGCGGGTATCGCTCTGGATGGCACTTTTGTCAAAGTGGTTGCCTGGTACGATAACGAATATGGCTATACCTGCAACATGATGCGCTTGGTTGAGCATGTTGCTGACTAAGCCATCGGCATAGTTGCAAAAAATTAACAGGCTTCCCCGTGAGGGGAGGCCTTTTTTGTGAGCGCGGCGTTATAATCAGACACAGTTCACAAAATTAACCGTTGAAATTAAGGGGACATCATGTCGGTAATCAAGATGGCAGATCTGGATCTGACGGATAAAAAAGTACTGATTCGTCAGGATCTGAATGTGCCACTCAAATCAGGTGTTGTGGCGGATGGAACCCGGATACTGGCTTCATTGCCCACCATCAAACTGGCCCTTGAGAAAGGTGCCAAGGTCATGGTGATGTCACATCTCGGCAGGCCGACCGAAGGTGAATACGAACACAAGTATTCGCTGGCACCGGTAGCCAATTACCTGTCTGCCCTGTTGGATCAACCTGTCAGACTTGAGCAAAACTGGCTGGAACCGGACTTCATTCCTGTAGAACGGGGTGAGGTGGTGATTTGTGAAAATGTTCGGTTTAATGTCGGCGAAAAAGCCAATGATGATGCACTGGCACGCCGCATGGCACAGATGTGTGATGTCTATGTCATGGATGCATTTGGAACTGCACATCGGGCTCAGGCATCAACGCATGGCATCGCCAAATATGCCCCGATCGCATGTGCCGGCCCTTTATTGGCGGCAGAGTTGGAGGCACTGTCCAAGGCGCTCGACAAACCTGCCCGCCCAATGGTTGCAATTGTCGGTGGTTCAAAAGTTTCCACCAAGTTAACGGTGCTTGAGTCTTTATCAGAGAAGGTTGATCAGCTGATTGTCGGTGGGGGCATTGCCAATACTTTTATTGCTGCGGCGGGTTTTAATGTTGGCAAGTCCCTGTATGAGGAAGACTTACTTGATACCTGTCGTCGTCTGACGGAGGATGCCAAACGACGCGGAGCCGATATTCCGGTGCCGATTGACGTGGTCTGCGGCAAGCATTTTGCTGAGAACGCCGAGGCAGAATTAAAGTCCGTTGACAAGGTCGCCGACGACGACATGATCTTCGATATCGGCCCAAAATCTGCTGCCCAGTTGGCTGAAATTTTAAAAAATGCCGGTACTATTGTCTGGAATGGGCCCCTGGGAGTATTCGAGTTCAGTCAGTTTTCCGAAGGCACAAAGGAAATCGCTATGGCGATTGCTGAGTCAAATGCTTTCTCTATTGCTGGTGGCGGTGACACGCTTGCCGCAGTATCAAAATTCAAAGTTTGTGATGATGTTTCTTATATTTCCACGGGGGGCGGTGCCTTTCTTGAGTTTCTGGAAGGCAAGAAATTACCGGCTGTCGAAATTCTTGAACAACGGGCTGCTCAACAATCCTGAGGGAGTCTAGCTTGGCAAGGCGCAGAACAAAAATTGTCGCCACCATGGGGCCTTCAACAGAGGCGCCACAGGTACTGGATGCGATGATAAAGGCGGGACTGGATGTGGTGCGATTGAATTTTTCGCATGGTGCTGCCGAGAAACACATAGAGATGGCCCATCGAGTGCGTGAACGCGCCGAGGCACTTGGCCGACAAGTGGGTGTGCTGGTCGATTTACAGGGACCCAAGATCCGCATCTCAAGATTTAAGGAGGGTGCGGTACTTCTTGAAGAAAATGCCGATTTCATCCTCGATGCCGCCTTAGCGGAAAATGATGGCGACATTGAGCGCGTCGGCATTGATTACAAGCCCTTACCCTATGACGTGAACAGAGGCGATACCCTGCTTTTGGATGATGGCCGGATTGTGTTGTGGGTCAAGTCGGTTGTCGATAAAGAGATTCATTGCCGGGTGGTGGTCGGAGGCCAACTCTCTAACAACAAAGGCATCAATCGTCAGGGCGGAGGCCTGTCAGCTGCTGCACTCACTGAAAAAGATATTGCCGATATCAAGGTCGCAGCGAGCATTCAGGCCGACTATGTGGCGGTGTCATTCCCGCGTAGCGCTGATGATGTATTGCTGGCCCGCAAATTATTGCGGGATGCCGGTGGTTACGGCGGCATCATTGCCAAGATTGAGCGTGCTGAAGCGGTCACTGAACTTGAGGCAATCATTCAGGCATCCGAAGGCATCATGGTGGCACGGGGTGATCTGGGTGTTGAAATTGGCGATGCCGCATTGCCACCCATTCAAAAAAGCAGCATTGCCATGGCTCGGCGCATGAACAGAGTGACTATCACGGCAACGCAGATGATGGAATCGATGATCACTAACTCTATCCCGACACGAGCCGAAGTGTTTGATGTGGCCAATGCGGTGCTAGATGGTACTGATGCGGTCATGCTTTCAGGCGAAACGGCTGTGGGTAAATATCCGGTAAAAGTGATCGAAGCCATGGATCGAATTTGCTTGGAAGCCGAGCAACAACGAGAGATTCGTGTGTCACGTCACCGAATTGACTCCAAATTCGAGCGTATAGACGAGGCCATCGCCATGGCTGCGATGTACACGGCGAATCATCTTGATGTTAAGGCGATCGCGGCCCTGACCGATTCGGGCTCTACGCCACTATGGATGTCCAGGATCAGTTCGGGTATTCCAATTTTTGCACTGACACCACATACCTCGACGAGTCGACGAGTAACCCTGTATCGTGGTGTTTACCCGGTAGATTTTGTGCTGGACCATACCGATCATGCGGTCGCCAATATGGAAATGATCGATGAGCTCAAACGAAGAGGCGTGGTCAGTGATGGTGATATTGTGCTGTTGACCAAGGGTGATCTCGAGATTCAGGGCAGTACCAACGGCATGAAGATTATCCGTGTTGGAGAATATGGAACCTCAAAAGAACGGCTGGAGAAATAAATCATGGCGTTAGTATCCTTACGTCAATTGCTGGATTATGCAGCGGAGCATCAGTTTGCGATTCCGGCATTCAATGTCAACAACCTGGAACAAGTGCAGGCGATCATGCAGGCGGCGGACGCGGTCGATAGTCCTGTCATCATGCAAGGCTCAGTCGGCGCTCGCCAGTACGCCGGTGAGCCTTTTCTGCGTCACCTGATTCTGGCGGCCATTGAACAATACCCTCATATTCCGGTGGTGATGCATCAAGATCACGGCGCATCACCGGCCATTTGTGCACGGGCCATTCAATCCGGTTTCAGTTCAGTGATGATGGACGGTTCCTTGCTGGAGGATATGAAAACGCCGGCGTCATTTGACTACAACGCTTCAGTGACCCGAACAGTGGTCGATATGGCCCATGCCTGCGGCGTCAGCGTTGAAGGTGAGCTGGGATGCCTGGGATCACTGGAAACCGGCAAGATGGGTGAAGAAGATGGGCACGGGGCAGAAGGGGCGCTGGATCACAGTCAATTACTGACGGATCCTGATGAGGCGGTCGAGTTCATCAAATTGACGCAGGTTGATGCACTGGCTGTTGCCATCGGCACCAGTCATGGGGCATATAAATTTTCTCAACCGCCCAGTGGCGATGTGCTGGCGATCAGTCACCTCGAAAAGTTACAGAATAAATTACCCAATGTGCATTTTGTTATGCATGGCTCCAGTTCCGTTCCGCAGGATTGGCTGGCAATCATCAATCGTTTTGGTGGCGATATTGGTCAAACCTATGGGGTACCGGTTGATGAGGTGGTGGAAGGTATCAAATATGGCGTTCGCAAAGTCAATATTGATACTGATTTACGCATGGCCTCTACAGGGGCCATTCGACAATTTCTGGCGGATGAAAAAAATGCCGCCATCTTTGATCCAAGAAAATTCCTCAAGGCAGCCACAGCGGCAATGCAGGCGATTTGTGAAGCGCGTTATCAGTCTTTTGGCAGTGCCGGCCATGCCAGTAAAATCAAACCGGTATCGCTGGATAAAATGGTCGAACGTTATGACAAAGGCCTGCTGTAATCTTTGTCGATACGGATGTCTGATTTAATGGGCCATTGCTTAGCGTGAGAGTCGCTCACAGATAGGGTAAACTATGCCTTTTTGCAAAACCGGGTCCAGACTTTGTATCAGTTATTAGCCATCGCAGCAGGCGGTGCGGTGGGAGCCGTATTACGCTTCCTGATGTCAAACGGTGTCTATCGTGTGACTGGCAATGACTTTCCATATGGCACGCTGGTAATCAATATCTTCGGTTCTTTTGTGCTGGGCATGCTCTTTGTCTTGCTGTTGGAAAAATTGGTGGTGAGTGCTGAATGGCGACTGGGTCTCACCGTTGGACTTATCGGAGCCTTTACCACCTTCTCGACTTTTTCCGTAGAAACCTTGCTGTTGATCGAGGAGGGCCAACTGCTCAAAGCCGCACTGAATATTGTGCTGAGCGTCGCTTTGTGTCTGTTTGCGGCATGGTTGGGCATGAGCTTGGGGAGGCAGCTATGAGTCAGCAGGCAATTACCATGGTACGTGTGTATCTGGCAGAAGGCCGCGATGATGTCGGCCGTCTGCTCGAATGGCTGGAGCAACAGGAAGTGCGTGGTTTCAGCGTCTTCAGAGGCGTTGCAGGGCTTGGCAGTGATGGCCATGTTCACAAGGCCTCCTTGCTGGATCTTTCATCTCGCCTGCCGGTAGTTATTGAGTTCTTCGACAGCCCGGAAAAAATAGCGAACTTATTGAATCATATAGAACAACTGGTCAAACCTGACAATATTGTGCAGTGGCCAGCCAGTACTGGAATTTGAAAATATGCTTGACCCGAAATTATTGAGAGCTGATGTTCAATCGCTTGCAGCACAGCTTGCCCGGCGTAATTTTGACCTGGATCTTGAATTGTTGAATTCGCTGGAAGAAGAGCGTCGGCAGGCGCAACTGGATGCCCAGGCATTACAGACAGAGAGAAACAGTCGCTCCAAGGAAATCGGTAAAGCCAAGGCCTCAGGACAGGATATCGCTCCGCTGTTGGCTGAAATTGATGATCTCGCTGACAAGCATAAAGCTGCAGAGGCCAGACTGGATGATGTGTTATCAAAACTCAACACCTTGGCAATGGAAATACCCAATATTCCCCAGCCTTCAGTGCCCAGTGGCAAGGATGAGGCAGATAATCAGGAAGTCTCTCGCTGGGGCACGCCTCCGACATTTGATTTTCCGGCAAAAGATCATGTGGATATCGGCAATGGTCTGCAGCAGATGGACTTTGAGGCAGCTGCACGTATCAGTCGCGCTCGCTTTGTGACCTTGACCGGAAGTCTGGCCAGGCTGCAACGGGCTCTGATTCATTTCATGCTGGATGTGCATACGCTGGAGCATGGTTATACAGAAACCTATGTGCCCTATCTGGTTAACGCCGACGCATTGAGAGGCACGGGGCAACTTCCCAAGTTTGCTGAAGATTTGTTTGCCGTCGATGATGGACAGCTATATCTGATCCCGACGGCAGAAGTACCGGTGACCAATCTGGTTCGTGACTCCATTCAGGAAGCCACATCACTACCAATCAAGTTCGTTGCACACACACCCTGTTTTAGAAGTGAAGCCGGTTCTCACGGCCGTGACGTGCGTGGCTTGATCAGGCAACATCAGTTTGAAAAAGTAGAACTGGTGCAGCTGGTGCCTGCCAGTGATTCAGATGCGGCCCATGAAGCCCTGACCGGACATGCAGAATCTATTCTGCAGCGTCTAGAGCTGCCGTACCGGAAAATGCTTTTGTGTACCGGAGATATGGGATTTGCCTCCACCAAGACTTACGATCTTGAGGTTTGGTTGCCTAGTCAAAATACTTATCGGGAAATCTCTTCCTGCTCTAACTTTGGAGATTTCCAGGCACGTCGCATGCAAGCCAGATGGCGTAATCCGGACACTGGCAAACCAGAGTTGCTGCATACGCTCAATGGCTCAGGTCTGGCGGTGGGCAGAACACTGTTGGCGATTCTGGAGAATTTCCAGCAAGCCGATGGAAGTGTCAGAGTGCCTAAGGTTTTAGTCCCTTATATGGGTGGAGTAGAAACACTGCATGGCTGAGTTTACCCTGATTCAAAAGTTTATTATCTGGGCGATTCCAGTCATTTTTGCCATCACCCTGCATGAGGTGGCACATGGTTGGGCAGCACTCAAGCTGGGTGACCGCACAGCGCAAATGATGGGGCGATTGACCCTGAATCCAGTCAAGCATGTGGACCCATTGGGCACCTTGCTGATCCCTGGTGTGTTGTTAATGGTTGGCGGTTTTATTTTTGGCTGGGCCAAACCCGTACCGGTGACTGCACAGAATCTTCGTTCACCCAAGCAGGATATGGCCTGGGTAGCGCTGGCCGGGCCGGGTGCCAATTTAGTCATGGGTATTTTCTGGGCTCTGGTTGCCAAAGTTGGCCTGATGCTGGCCAACAATGGTGTTAGCGTTGGTGAGCCAATGTTATTCATGGGTATTGCCGGTGTCTGGATTAATGCCATCTTGATGTTGCTTAACCTGCTGCCGATTCCGCCACTTGATGGTGGTCGGGTTTTGATGAGTATTTTGCCTGGCCGCTGGTCATGGCAGCTTAGCCGAATTGAGCCTTATGGCTTTTTTATACTGCTGGGCTTGTTGTTTTTTGGCATTCTTGGGCTGATTCTGATGCCCATGCTGCAAGTGATTCTGGCGATGCTGGCCAGTGTATTGTCACTCCACATCGATCAGATGTTTGGACTGCTCAACCGATTGTTTTAATTGACTGAATTATTCAGGAGCAAGAATTTGGATACCGTAGCCTACCAGTCACGACGGATTGTTTCCGGGATGCGCCCAACCGGGCAGCTGCATCTTGGACATTATCATGGCGTACTGAAAAACTGGATCAAGCTGCAGCATGAGTTTGACTGCTTTTTCTTTGTCGCTGACTGGCATGCATTGACAACACACTACGAAGACAGCCAAATCATCGAGGAAAGTGTCTGGGAAATGGTGATTGACTGGCTGGCTGCGGGCATTGAGCCATCATCGGCTTCGCTGTTTTTACAATCCAAAGTGCCAGAACATGCCGAATTGCATTTATTGCTGTCGATGATAACGCCGCTATCGTGGTTGGAGCGGGTACCCACCTACAAGGACCAGCAGGAGAAGCTCAAAGAAAAAGATCTGTCCACCTATGGCTTCCTGGGATATCCCTTGCTGCAAAGTGCCGATATTTTGATTTACAGAGCGGGCCAAGTGCCTGTCGGTGAAGATCAGGTGGTGCATGTTGAGCTGACGCGTGAAGTGGCACGACGTTTCAATCATATCTATGGCCGTGAGCCTGATTTTGAAGAAAAAGCCGTTGCCGCAATTGCCAAGATGGGTAAGAAAAACGCCAAGCTCTACAATACATTAAGAAAAGCCTACCAAGAGCAAGGCGACAGTGAAGCTTTGCAAAAGGCACGTGAATTACTGAAAAATCAGCAGAATCTTGCGCTGGGAGATACCGAACGTTTGTTTGGTTTTCTTGAAGGTGGCGGTAAAGTCATTCTGCCAGAACCTCAAGCATTGCTGACACCTGCTTCGAAAATGCCGGGACTTGATGGCCAGAAAATGTCCAAATCCTATGGCAACACCATTTCCTTGAGAGAGCCGGAACAAACTCTGGCAGAGAAAATTAAACGTATGCCGACGGATCCAAACCGGGTCAGAAGAACCGATCCCGGTGATCCGGAAAAATGTCCGGTCTGGCAGTTGCATGAAGTCTACGCAACTGAAGATCAAAAACAGTGGGTGCAGGAAGGATGCCGGACGGCTGGAATTGGTTGTCTGGATTGTAAAGGGCCACTGATCGATGCGGTCAGTGCCGAACTGAAACCGATTCGTGCTCGCGCGGAGGATTTCCGCCAGCATCCTGAAGATGTGCGGCGAATTATTGATGATGGTAATGCTGCGGCACGCGAGGTGGCCCAGGAGACTCTTGCAGATGTGAGATCTGCAATGGGTTTAAGCTATAAATAAGGCCAAAAATTATGTCTGAACGTATACAAAAAGTCCTTGCCAGAGCTGGCTATGGTTCACGCCGGCAAGTGGAAACATGGATTAGCGAAGGCAGAGTCACGGTCAATGGTGAAGTCGCGACACTGGGCGCACAAATTGATGCCAGTGCCTCACTGAAACTCGATGGCAAACCGCTGTCTGCCAAGCGGCTGTGGCAACAACCCAAGCAAGTGATTCTTTATCACAAGCCGGTAGGTGAAGTGTGCACCCGTCAGGATCCAGAAGGTCGGCGCACCATATTCAAATCTCTCCCGGCGCCAGCTGAAGGCCGATGGGTCAGTGTTGGCCGACTTGATATCAATACCAGTGGTTTGCTTATCCTGACCACTGATGGTGAGTTGGCCAATCATCTGATGCATCCCTCCAATCAGATGGATCGGGAGTATGCGGTTCGTGTGCTCGGTGAGGTCGGACCTGAGATGATGCAGCGATTGAGAGATGGCGTCATGCTTGAAGATGGTGAAGCGCGCTTTTCTGATATACAACCTGCCGGTGGTGAGGGCGCCAATTCGTGGTTCCATGTTGTGATTCAGGAAGGTCGTAACCGGGAAGTCAGACGTTTATGGGAAAGTCAGGGCGTTCAGGTCAGCAGATTGACACGATTGCGTTATGGTCCGGTGATCATGCCCAACAAGTTGAAGCCAGGGCGTTGGATGATGCTGGAAGGTCGTGATCTTGAAAACTTGTATCAGGAAGCGGGTTTGAAACCAGTGAGTACAGACAACACTGTCAACAAACCGGCAGCCAAGCGTGCTGATAAGTCGCGATCTATCAAAACCACTTCAAGCCCTGATAAGCGTAAAGCACCTACCAATAAATCCCCCTGGGAAGCCGCCTCAGCCAGCAAACGCCCGAGGATACGCGGTCATAAAACCAGGTAAGTCTCTTATTTAGTGGCTGGCAAGGTCACTTGAAATGGTGTTCTTGCCGCTGTGCTTGGCTTGATAGAGCGCGCGATCGGCCCGTTTGAAAATTGACGAGGCATTGTCAGACTTACAATATCCAGCAACACCAATGCTGACGGTGAAGCCAAAACTACTCTCACCATTAACACACTTCAGCTCAGCAATTGACTGGCGCAATCTTTCGGCAACCATCATGGCATCCTCGTGTTCTGTGTGGCTTAACAGTAGTGTGAATTCTTCGCCGCCAAAGCGGTAGGCACTGTCTGTCTGACGAAGCATGGATTTCAGTAAATCGCCCATGGATCGAATCGCTTGATCCCCGGCAGCATGGCCCAATGCATCATTGATCTGCTTGAAGTTATCAATATCAATGATTAGCAGTGAGAAAGGCGCCTGTTGTCTTTTAGCGAGTTCAATTTCCCGCATCAGACCCTGGTCGAACGCTTGTCTGTTATATAAGCCACTGAGCATATCAGTGACAGATGCAGACAATGCTTTTTGGTACAAAGTACAGTTGCGAAGCGGATAGACCAGTTTGCACAACAAATCTTCAATCAGTTCAATTTCTGCCGCGCTGAATTTTTTATTTCTGGTCAGCTCAAGCTCACCGATATTTACCTGGTCGACTTCAAGCTGATAGTGGCAACGATGATGACGTTTGCTGCCGATTTCCAATTTTTCAGTCAAGGCGGGATGTTTGTAGCTTAAGCCCTGATAGCCAATCAAAGCTCTGACTTCATGATCAAACAGATGAATTATCTGAACAATGTCCAGTGATGTCTGCAATATCATTGGCAGTCTGGCTTGAATAAGCTCGGGATCAGGAGTGTCGGAAGGCTGAACAGAATCAATATAGCGATTGGTGGAACTGACCAGCTGCAGACCACCTTGTTGTTCGTTAAAGATATGTTGGCTCATTGAACACACTCTTGAATGGGTTGTTTAGCATTTACCCAGCCAAAAGTGTGCCATTTTAATTTATCTTTTGTGAAACAATGAGTTAAGTGTTATTCTGATGCCAGTGACGATTGTTTGACGCTATGTTGTAGTTGTTTGCCATGAACCGTTGCAGCTGAAGCATGAATAATTTCAAGGTAATCTGGCGCGATGTCCTCAGCTTTGGGCAAATCTGAAGGATTGAGTGCGGGATAAGCACGCTTGAGAAATTCGGTATTTACACGTCCTGGATCAAAACTGCAGATCTTGATTCGGCCCGATGATGCTTGTTCATCTGCCAGCTGAGATGCAAAACATTCGATGCCGGCTTTGGCAATGCCATAGGCACCCCAATAAGCTTTTGCTTGCACACTGTCTGTGGTGAACACAATAAAGCTGTCATCAGTGCTTTCCAGAAGAGACAGACAAGCACGGGTGAGCATCACCGGCGCACTCAGATTAACGTGTAATATTTCAGCCCAGAGCTTTGAGTTTTGATGAGGAACCGGGGCCAGTTGACCAAGTGATGCCGCGCAGTGAATCAATCCATCAAGCCGAAAGAAATTCTGTTCGATGCTGTTTGCAAGGTTCAGGTAGTCATCCTGACTGGCCCCTTTGAGATCGAGGGGATAGATTGCCGGTATTGCATGGCCTTGTTCAATGATGCTGTCGTAGACTTTTTCAAGGGCGGGTAAATTTTTGTCGAGCAGAATCGCGGTTGCGCCTTGAGCAGCGCAACATTGAGCCACAGCAGCACCGATGCCGCTAGCGGCACCGGTGATGAGTATGACGCGACCTGCCAACAGTTGACTGTTAGCAGTGACTGTCATTTTTTCAGATTACTGTGCTGGCCAGTACTGGCTGTGAACAGCTTTACCATTGTGGAATTGCGCAGAAACAAGCGCATCACTGGTACGCCATTCCATATGAACTACTTCAATTTCGTTGATGGTGTGTGATTGTTTTAGTAAAGGCTCACCCAGCATCTCAATAGCAGCGTCAGTAGACATGCCAGTGGTAATACCAGAAGCCGGTGCTGCTTCAGCAACTGCTTCAACTGTGGTGCTTTCTTCAACGACCGCGGTGCTGTCGGCAGCAGTATCTGTGCTGTAGCTACTGTCATCACTGCCGCATGCAGTCAGAAAACCGGCAAAAGCAAATGAGGCAAGAAGTACTCGGATGTGGCTTGACATGTTGTTTCCTTATAATAGTTAGCGACGTAAAAATCAGAGTATAACAAGCTATTGTTGTGATATCGACACTGTTTGAGCGGTCTTGATAATAGCTTGTGCACAGCTTATGCCATTGCTGATGGCAGCTTCCAGTGTGGCTGGATAAGGGTGTGCAATGTGATCACCCGCTAGCCACAAGCCTTGTAATGATGTCTGGCTGGCCGGGCGAAGGGCTTGAATGCTGGCGGTACAGGCGAATGTGGCTTTTTTTTCCCGAATCACTTTTGACTCAAGCGAAGCCGCTGGCATTTGTGGCTGTAACAGGCAAATTTCGGCGCAGACATGCTCAACCAGTCGCTCAGATGATATCTGCATATGTGGTCCCGGACCACTGATAACCACCGCAATCAGGCCAGGATAATAGCTACTGCGATCGAACAACCACTGACTGAGTGTTCCTGAACTACCAATCATCGGCGTGGTCAGGCGACTATCAGCCGGGTATTGCAGATAAATTGTTGTGATTGGGTAATGATTGAAAGTGATCTGATCGGCAGCGGGTAGTAGCCGGGTAATCTGATCCGCATGACAGGCAAGAATCAGCTGATCACAATCAAACACTTCTCCCTGACTGGTTTCGGCGGCAATGACTTTATTGCCCTTGCAGCGAACGGAGACAACCCGGGTCTGGAAATGCACTTCGTGTTGCCGTGCCTTAAGATATTCGATAGCGGCCGTGGGGAATACACTGCCCAAACTACGCTTGGCTATCAACAGATCTGCGTGCGCCCTCTTTGTTAACAGGCTGTCTTTGAGCACTCTGGCAAACACCTGGGCAGAGGCTTCATTGATTGGCGTATTCATGGTGGCAAGGCAGAGCGGCTCCCATAACTGGCTGATCAGTCGATCTGACTGCGCGGTCTGTTGGCACCATTGCAGCACCGTACTGTGGTGATTTTTCAGATGATACGAAATACGTGATGAAAAGCGCAGCAGGCGAACGAAGTCCCTGATGCCGAGACTTTTCATCAAACCTTTCAGCAGAGGTAGGGGCCAGGGTGCGGCACTGTGTGCATTGAGATGCAGTGATGGGTAATGACTTGAGTGAATGACAAGATTGAGGGGGGATCGGTCAAACAATGCTTCTGGATTCTGGCCTACGTCACGAATCAGTTCAAACATCTGTTGGTAGGCGCCGATCATCAGGTGCTGACCATTATCAATGACACGATCACCCCAACTGACATCACGCGCTCTGCCTCCCGGCTGAGCCGCAGCCTCAAGTAGTGTGACATCAAAACCGTGTGAACTGAGCCGAACTGCAGCCGCCAGACCGCTCCAGCCGGCACCAACCACCACACATTTCATCGTTGTTTGGACAACCTTTTCTCCGCGCGGGCCGTTGTCCATGCCAGCCAGAGTTTACGCAGAGGTGTCAGTGAGACTCTGTGTTGCATCACTTGGAACCCATCTTTTTCGATTTCATCGAGCGTGGTTTCATAGATGCGCGCCATGATGAGCGCTGTTTGTTGTGATTGCCGGTCTTCTGCTGGAAGTAACTGCATGGCCTGGCGATAAAACTGACGAGCACGATCCGCCTGAAACTTCAGCAAATTAGCCAATTCATCGGTCTGTTTGAGCGAGAGGATGTCCTGTTCTGTCAATGAAAATTGCGCTATTTCATCGAGAGGCAAATAAATTCGACCTCGCTCGGCATCTTCACGGACATCTCGAATGATGTTGGTAAGTTGAAATGCCATGCCAAGATTTTCGGCAAATTTAAGCGTTTTGCGATTCTGGTAACCGAATATTTCAGCGGACAGTAATCCGACAACACTGGCAACGCGATGGCAATACAGCGCTAGGTGCTTGTATTCGGCATAGCGTTGCTGATGTAGATCCATCGCCATGCCATCAATGATTTCCATGAAATATTCCTGGTGGAGATCAAAGTCATTCAGAGATTCGGCCAGTGCCAGCCCAACAGGGTGTTCCGGACGGTTTTGGAAGGTGTTGATGATTTCATTACGCCACCACTCCAAGGTGCTGGCGGCGACTTGCGGATCACTGATTTCATCGACAGCGTCGTCTACTTCCCGACAGAAAGCATACAAAGCCATGATGGCCTTGCGCCGAGGTTCAGGCAAAAACAGGAAGCTGTAATAAAAGCTGGAACCGCTCTTGGCGGCTTTGTCTCGGCAATACTGTCAGGCGTCATCGTT
>NZ_APHR01000057.1 GCF_000349205.1 Methylophaga lonarensis MPL
TCAGTTAATGTTTAAACAAGTCCTGCTTTTAATGCTCACCTGCGGTTTTCTAAACGCTGGATACGCGGCTGAACCCGTTCAGCCACGCCTCAGCAAAGTCGACAGCGGACGTCACTTTGGCATTGTCACCGGCGACATCATTGAGCAGCGGTTTCATATTGTCACTGACCGGGACACGGCGCTTAGTCAATCATCATTGCCAACACCAGGTGCCATCAACTACTGGCTTGATTTGGTTAATGTTGATTACCGGCAGGTCAATCAAGGCAAGCATCGTGAGCACCTTGTCACTATCCGTTACCAGACTTTTTATGCGCCGCTGGATGTGCGTCGTTTAACGATTCCGCCTCAGGAACTGATGTTTCTCTATCAAGACCGTGTGATTCCAGTGTCACTACCCACCTGGGACTTTTATATGTCGCCGATCAAGGAAATTGCACCACGAGCGGTTGGTGCATCAGCGACAGAAACTGCATTCATGCAGCCGGACATCATCCCACACACAATAGACACCCGTGACAAAAGTACGATTACCTGGTTGTCCGTCCTGTTAGTCACTTGTCTGACACTGTTCGGCCTGAACAATGGCATCTTCGGTATCAGTTACTCTCCATTTGCAAATGCACGACGACGCATCAAAAAACTCGCGCGAGATAACAACCCACAAACGATACTCTCAGCTTATCGAGAAGTTCACCTGGCGTTTAATCGTTATGCGGGGCAAGCGTTATTCAGCCATCAAATTGGCGATTTTCTCAACAATCATCCGGAGTTTATGCGGCTTGGGAACGCCATAGACGAATTTTACAAAAAGTCCGAAAAAATACTTTTTGCCGAACAAACCGATGCTCAACAACAGCAGATCGACTATCTGCAACATTTTTGCAAATTACTGGCAAAAGCAGAACACCTTGCCAAAAAATCAAGATGAATATTGTATTTCAGTTTCCTTGGTTGCTGGCACTATGCCCACTGGTAGTTGTACCCTGGATTAGTCAGTTTTTGCCGGAACGCCTGGCAAGCTGGAACCAACTGGTGGTCAGATCCGATAGCTCAAAACGGCTTGATGTGTTGCTGCGCCTGACTGGATCGGTCGCGCTGCTTTGCTTGTTAATCGCACTTGCCGGCCCCCAACAGATTGAACGCAAACTGCAACGTATCGGCACCGGCGCACATATTGTCTTTGTGCTGGATCGCAGTGCCAGTATGGATGAAACCTTTGGTGGATGGATGGCAGGTGATGATGAAAAATCCAAAGGCGCAGTTGCACAAGAGTTATTAAGCAGCTTCATTGATGAAAGACCACACGATATGTTTGCAGTGACCGCTTTCAGCACCCAGCCAATCTTTGTTACTCCACTTACCGAAAACCGAACCATCACCCAAGCGGCTATCAATACCATGCTCAGTCCAGGGCTGGCCTTTACCAATGTGCCCAAAGGTTTAGCAATGGGCTTGAGTTTGTTTCGCGATCAACCTGTCACTGGATCACGTGTCATCGTACTGGTTTCAGATGGTGCCGCCTCGCTCGACCATCGTGCTCAGCGGACACTTCGGGAGTGGTTTGAACGCTATCAAGTCCGTTTATATTGGTTTTTTCTGCGCACAGAAAATGGAATGGGCATTACCACTGTGCCCAACAGTCCTCGTGAAGATAATCCCCGAGTGATGCCAGAACGCTACCTTGATATGTTTTTCCGGACGCTGAGTACGCCCTATCAGGCCTATGAAATCGACACACCAGAGTCTCTGCAAGCGGCCATCGATCAACTGGATGAATTGGAAAACCGGCCGTTACTGTATCAGGAGATCATTCCACGCAGTGACCTGTCTGATATTTTTTATCTCATCGCATTGTTTTGCGTTTTTCTACTGTCATTGGTGAAAGCGCTGGAGGCCAAATGAACAGTCGAATGATCACTCGAGGTCAGCTGAATAGCCTGTTGCTAACCATTGCCGCTATCACATTGATGCTGCTGTCATGGCAGCTATATCAGTTGTTTCAAACCCAGCGACTGAATCAGCAATTGATCGAAGTCAGTCAATCTGTCGGCATCGTTGAGACACCGCAAAATGCTAGACAAAATGCCGAATGGTACTTTACTTATGGCTATCAACTCCGACGTAATCGTCTCTATGACGCTGCAGCAGAAGCCTATGGTCATGCCGAACGCTATGCCGACAGTCCGGAACAGCTGAGTCATATTTATTACAACCTGGGTAACATCTATTTACTGCAGGCGATTGATCTGGCCGAAGATCTTGTCGTTAATCGAGCGATGGCCATGGCGGATGTCGCCAAGGATTTTTATAAATCGGCACTGCGACAAAATCCTGACTTCTGGGCCGCTAAGTATAACTTTGAAGCCGCTCAACGACTGTCACGCGATTTACCTTTGGGTGAGGCGGTAATTACAGATCCAGATGCGCCAAGCAGCGAAGATCTCTGGTCCGCAATGCCGGGCTTTCCAATCGGGCTTCCCTAGTGAAAACTATGTATCGTTCACTCTGGCACTTGCTGATCGTCCAACTGTTGATTTTGATAGCCTTGCTGCTTCCGGCCATTCCGGTTGAGTCGGAAAAGTATGATTTTTTCTTTGTGGTCGACATCACACGCAGTATGAATGTGCGTGATTATCTGGACGTCAATGGTGATCCGCAGAGTCGCCTGGAAAAAGTCAAAGCCGATCTTAATCAAGTGCTTTTGCAACTACCCTGTGGCTCCACCGTGGGTCTGGGTATTTTCACTGAACGTATGCCAAATATCATGTTCTCGCCGATAGAAGTGTGCAGTAACTATCTGGAAATTCGCGACAGTATTCAACATCTGGACTGGCGCATGGCCTGGGTGGCTGACAGCAATATCGGGCTGGCCTTTTACAACACTATTCGCCTGATGCAACGACTCGAATTACAACATAGTCATCTGGTGTTCATGACGGATGGGCACGAAGCACCGCCCATCAATCCACGCTACACACCAGATTTCTCAGAGCTGATGCAAAATTCGGAACGCATCATCAAGGGCATCGTTGTTGGCACCGGCGAACATGGCTTGAGTCGCATTCCCAAGTTTGATGAAGAAGGCGTGCAGACAGGCTATTACACTGCTGAAGATGTGCCACATCAAAGCTCCTTTGGTTTACCAGAAGATCCAACACAAATCGAAGGTTATGTACCCAGAAATGCGCCCTGGGGCAATGTACGACACGATGGTAACGAGCATTTATCCAATGTTCGTGAGGCCTATCTCACTGGCCTTGCCGAACAGTCCGGATTTGTATATCACCATTTGCAGTCTGCCGCGGCATTTTCTGCAGCCTTAATGCAGCCTGATTTTGCCTCAACTGCTAAACGAGCCAGCCGTTTCAACCACATACCGGCTGCCATTGCCTTGTTGCTATTACTGCTGCTCTACCCAATTGAGCAGATTTTTCGGCGAGCCGCCAAGCAAATTCACAAGGCCTCGGCCACTCAAACCTGACAACAACACATCATCCATACGCCAAATGCTCTGACTGACGCACTGCGAAGATTGCCGACATCACGGCACAGCGCTATTATCATTGTGTACGATTTTTATACAAGGATGAAAAGATCGACGGATGAGCTTCCCGCTACCGGGCACCGATCTGCCTGTGCTCAAACTCAACATTCCGCCAAGCGAAGGCAAGGCCAGCAACGTTGAGCTGAATGAAACACTGCTCAAACATTGGGTAGAGAAACTCTCGGCCGAAGATTTGCCTGCTTTTCTTGGAGCTTACCAGCAACCGCTTTATCACTTTAATCACCGAAGCATGCCACCGCTGGTGCGCCTGAAAATGCTGGAAATCTATCGGCAACCCCTCAATCGAATGGTCATGCAGCTGACGTCATGGGAATTGTCACAATCGGCCCGTAGCATCGAACAACAAAATCAACTGATTGATTCATTGATGCAGCGCCTCAATGAACTGGCGATTGGCTACAAAATCACCATCATGAATGCCGCGGCTGAAAATAACACCTTGACTCATAATGCCGTAGCAAAAATGGCGATCCATCGAGCCATTGAACAACTGAGCTATCTGATCATTCATGCCTACAAGTTTTATCGACAACCTCCGGCTGGTATCTATCACGACTTACATCAGTTATTTTTAGCCTGCCTGCAAGCAGGTATTGGCGATGAAACACCCAATATGAGTTTGCAACAACTCAAGGCTGAGGGAAGTTATCAGCATCGATACATCCAAATGATGTTACTTGGCATCTGTGATCCCTACAGTCTCCGCAGCAATACAGTACTCAAGGTATATCGGATGATGGGGCAATTGGCGCCACTGGCCGAAACTCAATTACATCAGAACTTTAACGCCGTACAGGGCATGTTTTACATCAACGCCAAAAGTGATCGCTTACCTGAACCGGGAATTTACGCTCGGCCAACTGAGTCCGAGTCGGTGCTTGTGGCCCTGAATACCAAAAACATACTCAACGGTATTGAGCGACTGTTAAAACAAGCTAGCTCTGAAGCCGAACTGGATATCACGCTGATCAATCAGATCACGCCCTATCTGAATTCCGCTTATCAACGCAAACAACCCAGACAACCAGTCACCGGGGCCGTAGCGGCCTGTGTCATTCAGGGCTTTACTTCGATTCATCGCCAGTTTGCCCCGCAAGATCAGTGCCCGCTGGATACCCAGCAAAGCTGGCAAATTCTCAACAAGAATGACCGAGGTTTTCTACTCAGTAGTCCGCTGAATGATAAGCAACATCGTCTGACCGTAGGCGAGTTGGTTGCCATGACTGAAGTGCTGCAAGACCAGCGTGCCGGTGTGACCAGACTAGCAACCATCCAATGGCTTCGTCATGATCGACAAGGACAAACCAAGCTTGGGCTTGCCTTGTTGCCAGGAACAGCGAAACCGATTCATTTTCGTGTTCCCAGTCAAGACCAGCTTCAGCCAGCCTTGTTGATTCCCGAGTCAGTTCATCCGCCATTTCCAGCCAGTATTATTTGCCATTCCGGCGTCTATCGACCTGAGCAGATACTACAACTGCAATCTTCAAAAAAGTTTCTCAACTTCACAATTCACTGCAAGCAACTGATTGATAACTATGGTGATTCAGAACGGATCACTATTCATTACTGTGAATGAGTACTCAAGCATTATTAAGGATTTAAGCGTATGATCATCCCCTGTCAACTCCAGTTCTGAAGCAGCCAATTGCTCGCCTCAGGCGTTTCATTGGTTCGTACTATCATGCCTTTTTTCTTATTACCCATCCTGCTTGCAGGGCTTGTCTTGTCCAGTGTCGCTTATTCTAGCGAGACGGAAACGCTTGCAAACAAAGACCCGGTCACCTTGCAACTCAAATGGAGTCACCAGTTTCAGTTTGCCGGTTACTACGCCGCTGTCGAAAAAGGCTTTTATACCGAGGCGGGGCTGGATGTCACCCTGCGTGAGCGCAATGAACACATTGAAGTCACTGATGCGGTTTTAAACGGGGATGCAGATTATGGAATTGCCGGCGCAGGTCTGCTGGCACAGTTTGCCAATGGCGCGCCGGTCAAAGCCCTGGCAGCCATCTTTCAGCATGATCCCCTGGTGTTTATCAGCAAAGCCGAATCGGGTATCAGCACTCCATACGAGTTAGCCGGCAAACGTGTCATGTTCAATGCAAATATAGGCAATTATGCGATTTTACATGCCTTGCTTGATGATGCGGGTCTTCGTCCTGACGACTTCACGATGGTGCCTCAACAACTGAGCCTTGAACGTTTCATCAACGATGAAGTTGATGTGATCTCTGGCTATATCACTGATCAGCCTTTTACCTTGCGACAAATGGGCTACGCCATCAACATCATCGATCCACGCAATTATGGCCTGGATTTCTACGGCGATATTCTATTCACCTCTGAGCAAGAACTCAGAAATAATCCAGGCCGGGCAGATCGTTTTCTGCGTGCCTCATTAAAAGGCTGGCAATACGCTCTTCAAAACCCTGAAGAAATCATTCAACTGATTGTCGAAAAATACCATCCGGGCCTATCCAAAGAACAACTTCGATACGAAGCCCGCGAAACCCGCAAATTGATAAGACCCGATATTGTCGCCATCGGCCATATTGAGCCAGGTCGTCTGCGTCGCACTGCTGACTTCTATCATCAGGCCGGGCATGTGCCTTTGCTCAATCAGCATCAGCTATCACAATTCATTCATCGTTCAAGAAACGAACTGAATCTGACTGATGAAGAGCTGGCCTGGCTGGCAGGTCGAAGTCGAATCCGTGTTGGCGTTGACTCGGATTTTGCTCCCTATGAATGGATCAATGCCGAGGGCGAATATGTCGGCATTGCGGCAGAGTACATCAGACTAATTGAACAACGCATCGGCGTACCATTCGAAATTGTTTCGGATCTGCCATGGCATGAAACCCTGGCGATGGCGTCAAGAGGCGAGCTAGACATGATGTCCTGTCTCAACCTCACACCAGAACGCGCAGAATATCTGAATTTCTCTCAACCTTACGTTAATAATCCGATCGTTATCGTCAATGCTAACCGCCACGGCTACATCGGCACACTGGACAATCTTTCCGGACAAAGGGTTGCGGTGGAGCAAGACTATTATGTGCATGAGTTTCTGGCCAGACATCATCCTGAAATAGAGCTGGTGCTTACCGAAACCACTGCAGAAGCATTGAACAAGGTTGCCACCGGCAGCGCCTTTGCCTATGTTGGCGACGCGGCCTATGCTAACTTCGCCATCAAACAGGGCAATCTGCTCAATCTGCAATTTGCCGGACAAACCGAAGAGCATACCGCCTACCGGATTGGGGTGCATCATAGTCACCCCGAGCTGTTCAGCATCATTAACAAAGTACTCGCTAGTATCAGCCCTGAAGAGCGTCAGGAAATTGAAAATCGCTGGCTGGGACTAACTTTCACCAGCGGAGTTCAGACACGCACACTGCTGCAGTTTGCCGTTGCACTCACCATCATTTTTGCTATCTATTCCTATTGGTTGTTCCGACTCAGGCAATCCCGGCAGGCACTGGCACGCAGCGAAGCCAAACTTCGCAGCATTCTCAACGCCTCGCCAATTCCCTATGCACTCAATGATGACAAGCAACGAGTGCAATATATCAACAAAGCCTTTACCGACACCTTTGGTTACACCATTGAAGATATCCCCTCAGTAGACGTCTGGTGGGAGCTGGCTTATCCAGATCCAGAATACCGCTCACAGGTCCGTGCAGTCTGGCAGAGTTACATGAACAGTCCCGGTCTGCCACAACGTGAAGCCCCCTTTGAAGTTGAAATACGCTGCAAGAATGGTCAGATTCGTCACACGCTGATTAACAGTACCGCCATTGCTGATGGCACCCAGCGTACACATATCGTCATTTTTTACGATATCAGCGAACGTAAACGTGCAGAAGAAAAACTCAAGCTGTCCGGGCGAGTTTTTAATCAGGCACACGAGGGCATTTTAATCACCGATGCCAAAGGCATCATTGTGGATATTAACCCGGCATTCACAACCATCACCGGCTATGCCCGGGATGAAGTTATCGGACAAACGCCGCGCCTGCTGAAATCCGGACGTCACACAGAACACTTCTATCAGGAAATGTGGCAAAGCCTTCAGGAAGAAGGGCACTGGCAAGGCGAGGTCTGGAATATTCGAAAAAATGGCGAGTTATTTGCCGAACTGCTGACCATCTCGACCTTGCTGGATGAGCATGGTGAAACACAGCATTATCTTGGCCTTTTCTCCGATATCACTGAGAGCAAACAACAACAGAATGCGCTGGAAATGATGGCACATTTCGATATGTTAACCCAGCTCCCCAACCGAAGTCTGTTTGCTGACCGCTTTCGCCAGGCCATTGCCCACAGCGAACGTAATCATAGTTTGTTGGCGATTATCTTCCTGGATCTGGATAACTTCAAACCAGTGAATGACAACTTTGGTCATGCCGCGGGTGACAAAATACTGATAGAAATTTCTCGCCGTCTGAAATCCTGCATTCGCGAGGATGATACGGCTTCTCGGCTGGGCGGCGATGAGTTCGCACTGTTGTTAAACGATATCAGTTCCATAGAGCATTGCCAGCGACTGTTATCACGCTTGCACCGTACAATTGAGCTGCCCTACCAAATCGAAGAAGAAACTATCAGCCTGAGCGCCAGTATCGGTGTCACCCTCTACCCGCTGGATAATGCCGATGCTGACACGCTGCTGCGACATGCCGATCAGGCAATGTATCAGGCCAAGCAGGCGGGACGTAATCGCCATTACCTGTTTGATGCCGTGCATGATCAACAACTCAGCATGCAACAAAATCAACTGCACGTGATTGAACAAGCATTCCGCAACCAGGAGTTTTGTCTCTACTACCAGCCTAAAATTGATATGCGCAGTGGCCAACTTATGGGCGCAGAAGCGCTGTTACGCTGGCAAGATCCTTCACGCGGCATTGTCACTCCCGCGCAATTTCTGCAATCCATGGATGGTACTGATCTCGCCATTCGGATCGGTAACTGGGTTATTGAGCAAGCGCTCAAAGAACTCAACACGTTAAAACAACATGAGCTGCAACTGGAAATCAGCCTGAATATCTCCTCTCATCATTTACAGTGGGAAGGCTTCTTCACGCATCTTGATCACGCGCTGTCACGCTATCCGACAGTAGATTCTAGCTTGTTACAACTGGAAATACTGGAAAGCAGTGTGCTTGATGATTTACATAATATTTCCAGCATTATCAGTAAGTGCCGAAAGGCACTTGGTGTTCGGATAGCGCTGGATGACTTTGGCACCGGTTACTCTTCGTTAACGCATCTACGTCACTTACCGGTTGATGTGGTGAAGATCGACCAGACTTTTGTCCGGGATATTATTGACGATCCCAATGATTACACCATTGTTGATGGCGTGATCGGACTGACCCAGGCCTTCCATCATGATGTCATTGCCGAAGGTGTTGAAACCACCGAACACGGTTTGATGTTACTGACCATGGGCTGTTATCAAGCCCAAGGCTATAAAATCGCCCATCCAATGCCTGTTGACCAGTTCCTGCAGTGGGCAAAAAACCCTCCAGTCAATGCCAGTTGGCAGCTATTCGCCAAGGCCCAACTCAGCGAAGCACAACGCTACATCGCGCTGATTCAATTGCAGACTCATCACTGGTGGCAGCGCGTCAGAGCCAATGTCGAAGGCGCGCCAGATCATGTGCTGAACTGGCCAATCATGAACTACAAGAAATGCCACATGATGGCATGGCTGGAGCAGGCCGAACGGCAACATCTATTTAATGTCGAGTGGCAAAGTGCACTGATGGATGCCAACATCGATCTCTATCATTGCGGGCTGACTTTGCGTAACCAGATCCAGCAGAATCAGGTATTGCTGGCCCAGGCAGGGCTCAGACAGTTTGATGATTACTATGAAGCAGTTCAACTATTGCTGGCACGTTATGCGGGACCAATCGACACTCACAAACTGCGGTAGATATCCAATACGCCGTTAATCACAAACTGCACCGCAATCACCGATAGAATAATGCCAAAGATGCGGGTGATAATATCTTTACCGGTTTCGCCCAGATAGCGCACCAAAATATGTGAGTGAATCATGGCCAGATAACAGGCACCGGTGGTGATGATGATCGCTAGAAACACCAGAATCAGATGCCAGGCCGTGGGGGCTTCGCTGGTCAGAATCATCACGGTGGCAATCGAGCCAGGGCCACTGATGAAGGGGATAGCAAGCGGAATTACCGATATATCCCGCGCCAGTTTGCCATCCCCCATCGGATCATCACCACTGACTTCCTCTCCTTCATCCTGACCTCGTCTGATCATGCCCATGGCGATGCCGAACAAAATCAGTCCACCGGCAATTCTAAATGCTTCCAGAGTGATGCCAAACATCTTGAAAATCAGCGAGCCAAGCAACGCAAACACCACAAAAATACCGGTGGCGATCAGGCTGGAGCGCTTAGCCATGGTCCTGCGAACGGTCTCAGAAGATTTAGCCGTCAGCGAGACAAACACAAAGGCGGTGGTCAACGGATTCACAATCACAAACAAGGCTGCCATTGTTATCAGCCAATACTCAAACAAAAGCCCCAAATTCATTCTGCCTCCCTCAGAGCAAACATCCATTCATGGCATTAACCGCTTTAGATAATATGAGAAACTCAAGCCTTCACTTTTTACTCAAGACACTGGATAGTGTATCCATAAGTTGTGCCGGACTGA